>DASQKT010000700.1:0-11886 GCA_035630415.1 Skermanella sp. | reverse complement strand
CGGCATTAAGCAAGCGTGGCATCGGCAAAGGCGACACCGTGGCGGTGATGGCGCCCAACGTGCCGGCTATCTACGAGGCCCACTTCGGTGTGCCGATGATCGGGGCGGTGCTCCACACCCTCAATACCCGGCTGGACCCGGAGGCGATCGCGTTCCAGTTGGAGCATGGCGAAGCCAAGGTGCTCATCACCGACCGCGAATTTTCTCCCACGATCGAAAAAGCACTGCTGATGCTGGGCACCCGCCCGCTGGTGATCGACATCGACGACATGGAATACCAGGGCGGCAAGCTGCTGGGCGAAAAGGATTACGAAGCATTCCTGGAGGAAGGCGATCCCGATTTCTCATGGTCGGGTCCGACCGACGAATGGAACGAGATAGCGCTCAACTACACGTCGGGAACTACCGGCAATCCAAAGGGCGTCGTCTATCATCACCGGGGAGCCTACCTCAACGCGGTAAGCAATATCATCTCGTGGGGCATGCCTCACCACGCCGTCTATCTGTGGACGCTTCCCATGTTCCACTGCAACGGCTGGTGTTTCCCCTGGACCATCGCCGCCAATGCCGGCACCAATGTCTGCCTGCGGCGGGTGGACGCCAAGCGCATCTTCGATGCGATCAAGGAGCATCGCGTAACCCATTTCTGCGGCGCTCCGGTCGTGCACAGCATGCTTATCAATGCGCCGGAAGACGTGCGCAGCGGCATAGCGCACACGGTCCACGGCTTCATCGCCGGTTCCGCCCCGCCGCTGGCGGTGATCGAGGGGATGGAGCGGATCGGTTTCGAGATCACCCATGTCTATGGCCTGACCGAAACCTACGGCCCCGCCGCCGTCTGCGCAAAGCACGTCGAATGGGACGATTTGCCGATCGAAAAGCGCGCCGAGCTGAACGGCCGCCAGGGCGTCAACGCGCCGATGCAGGACGCGATGGCGGTGATAAATCCGGAAACCATGACGCCGGTGCCATGGGACGGCGCGACCCTGGGTGAAATCATGTTCCGCGGCAACATCACGATGAAGGGCTTCCTCAAGAACCCCGCCGCGACCGAGAAGGAATTCGCCGGCGGCTGGTTCCATACCGGCGACTTGGGAGTGGTGCATCCCGACGGCTATGTGAAAATCACGGACCGCTCCAAGGATGTCATCATTTCCGGTGGAGAGAACATATCGTCGCTGGAAGTCGAGGATGTGCTGTACCGCCATTCGGCGGTGATCGGTGCCGCGATAGTGGCCCGCCCGGATGAGAAATGGGGTGAAGTCCCCTGGGCATTCATCGAGTTGAAGGAGGGCGGGCACGCCACCGAACACGAGATCATCGAGTTTTGCAGGGAGCGTCTGGCGCGCTTCAAGGTGCCGAAGAGGGTCGTTTTCGGGAAGCTGCCCAAGACTTCCACCGGCAAAGTCCAGAAATACATTCTGCGTGAGCAAGCGAAAAACACTTTGGGCGCAGTTCTCGAACCTGTCAAAGAACTGGAAAAATCATGAGCGCTTATATCGCTCCACTGTCGGATATGCGGTTCCTGCTGCATGAGTTGATCGGTCTAGACGAGATCGCGCAATTGCCCGGCTTCGAAGAAGCCACCCCCGATCTGGTCGATGCCGTATTGGACGAAGCCGGCAAGTTCGCGGGCGACGTGCTGGCTCCGCTCAACAAGCCGGGCGACACGCAGGGTTGCCGGTTCGCGAACCATGCCGTGACGACCCCGGACGGCTTTCCGCAAGCCTACCGGCGCTTCATCGACGGCGGCTGGACCATGCTCGCCTGCGATCCGGCCCATGGCGGACAGGGACTGCCGGCCGTGGTGGCCACTCCGGTCGAAGAGATGTGGCATGCGGCCAATATGGGTTTCGCGCTGTGCCAGATGCTGACGCGCGGCGCCATCGAAGCGATCCATCTTTGCGGCAGCGAGGAGTTGAAACAGCGCTATCTGACCAAGATGGTGTCCGGAGAGTGGACCGGCACGATGAACCTGACGGAGCCCCAGGCCGGCTCGGACCTGAGCGCCGTGCGCACCAGAGCCGTCCCGGAGGGCGATCACCACCGGCTGTTCGGCTCGAAGATCTTCATCACCTACGGTGAACACGACTTCACCGAAAACATCATCCATCTGGTGCTGGCGCGGACCCAGGACGCCCCAGAGGGCGTGAAAGGACTGTCGCTGTTCGTGGTGCCGAAGTTCATGGTCAACCCGGACGGCAGCCTGGGCGACAGGAACGACGTCTATTGCGTGTCGCTCGAACACAAGCTGGGTATCCACGCCAGCCCCACCGCGATGCTGGCCTTCGGCGACAACGGCGGAGCGGCTGGTTATCTGGTTGGGGAGGAGAATCGCGGGCTGCAATACATGTTCATCATGATGAATGCCGCCCGCTTCTCGGTCGGGCTTCAAGGGGTTGCAATTGCCGACCGTGCCTATCAGGACGCGCTGAGCTATGCCAAAGAGCGCGTCCAGGGCACGGAGGCTGGAGTTCGCGGCGGCGACAAGGTCCCGATCATTCATCATCAGGACGTGCGGCGCATGCTGATGAGCATGAAAGCGCAGGTCGAAGCAATGCGTGCCCTGGCCTATTTCACCGCCGCATCACTGGACAAGGCGACCCACCACCCCGACGCCGAGGAACGGGCACGGCATCAGGCGTTCGCCGACCTGATGATTCCCGTGGTCAAGGGCTGGAGCACCGAGGCGTCGATCGACGTCGCTTCCACCGGTATACAGATCCAGGGGGGCATGGGGTATGTCGAGGAAACCGGAGCCGCGCAGTATTGGCGGGACGCCCGCATCACGACGATCTACGAAGGCACCACCGGTATCCAGGCCAACGACCTGGTCGGACGCAAGATCGCACGGGAAAAGGGCGCTACGGCCAAGGCGGTGATCGCGGCGATGAAAGCGACCGACCGCCGGCTGGCGGAAGTGTCCGGCGCCGATTTCAGCGCCATCCGATCAGCCTTGAGCGACGGCGTCAAGGCGCTGGACGAGGCGACCGGCTGGATCGTCGACACATATCCAAGCGACGTCAAAGCGGTTTCCGCAGGCGCCGTCCCGTTCCTCAAGCTGTTCGGCATTGTCGCCGGCGGCTGGCAGATGGCGCATGCGGCGCTTGTCGCGCAGGCGAAACTGGGCATGGGCGACGGCGGCGACCAATCGTTCTACCAAGCGAAGATCTCGACGGCCCGCTTCTATGCCGATCACATCCTCTCGCAGGCGCCGGGCCTGCGGCACGCGGTCGTCAGGGGCGCTGCGGGCGTGATGGCACTGGAAGAAGATCAATTCTGACGGCTTTTCTTCCTGTCTCTTCCTGCCAGAACCTCATCGATTTGAATTCCGATTTCCGGGAGCTACCCGAAATGCCTGCACAACAGAACTTTACGGAAACACGTATCGCGATGTCCGACCCGACGGCGTTGGGAGTATTCGGATTGTCGATGGTAACGTTCGTGGCCGCATCCCAGAAGATGGGCTGGACGGTCGGGGTGGCGTATCTCGTACCCTGGGCCTTGTTTCTCGGATCGTTCGCCCAGATCTGGGCATCGTCCGTCGATTTCAGAAAGAACAATTACTTCGGCGCCATCGTGCTGGGCGCTTACGGCCTGTTCTGGAGTGCGGTCGCGATGCATTGGGCCATCGGCCTGGGCTGGTTCGGCGCCGTGGGCGACAAGGCCGATCCTAGACAACTCGCATTCGCCTGCTTCGGCTATACGATCTTCTCGCTCTTCATCATGGTTGCCGCGTTCGAGGCTAACAAGGTGTTCGCAGCCATCCTGGTGATGATCAACATTCTGCTGCCGTCGCTGGGATTGTCGATACTGGGCATCTACCCTGGATTCTTCTCCATGCTCGCGGCCTATTCGGAATTCGCTATTTCGCTGCTGGGCCTGTACTGCGCCGGTGCCGTTTTCCTGAACACCTATTTCGGGCGGGTGCTGCTTCCGCTGGGCAAGCCCTTTGGATTTATCATGAAAGGTCCGGCCGGGCAGATCAGGGGATCGCTCCAGGCGGTTGACGCGCCCGTCCTGATAAAGGTGGCCCAGGCGTGATGTTCGGATCCCTGGTTCCAGAAATCATCGATGAAGGAGTGCTTTTCGATGAATGAACTCGGTGGATATGACTTCCATGATCTGCGCGTGGGCATGTCGAAGACGTTCGCCAAGACCATCACCGAAGCCGATATCGTCCTGTTCGCGGCGGTGTCGGGCGACACCAATGCCATTCACATCAACGAGGAGTTCGCGGCGACGACCATCTTCAAGAGCCGTATCGCCCATGGCATGTTGTCCGCCAGCGTAATTTCGGCGGCGATAGCCAACAGGCTGCCCGGCCCCGGCACCATCTACATGTCCCAGAACCTGCGGTTCAAGGCGCCGGTCCGGGCCGGCGATACCGTCCACGCCGTGGTCACCGTGAAGGAAATGATCCCCGAGAAACGCCGCGTACTGCTCGACACCCGATGTACGGTGCGCGGCCAAGTGGTGATCGAGGGGGATGCCCTGGTAGCGCTTCCCCCTCCGTCCAAAGTTTTCGAATAACCGGTTTCAAGTCACATAAAGGGAGATCGCAATGTCCGATCAAAAAATCAAAGAAGCGGTAAATACCCGCACCGTAACCGAAGCCGGTTCGGATGCCGCCCAAAAGGGCGCGCAGAGCCTTCAGGGAAAGACTACCGACATGGCGGAGATGGTCCGCCGCACCTCGCAGGAAGCTGCCCAGAGAACCAGCGAAAACCTCGAACTCATGAAGCGCCTGGCCGAAACGATGGCGTCGAACGTCCGCGAGACCTCATCCGAAATGGCCGAATGGGCCAAACAAGCCTCCAAACAGCAACAGGAGGCGACACGCCAGCTCATCCAGGCGCGCAGTATCGAGGAAGTGCTGGAAACCCAGAACCGTTATGTCCGGGAGAACTTGCAGTCGCTGCTCGATTTCAGCGCCAAGGTCCTGCACCGCTCGGCGGAAAGGGTCAGCGAAGCGAGCGGGCAACTCCAGAAAGATAAAGCATAAGCTACGAGGGCAGTCAAGTCGGACCTGGATCTGTTCCGGCACGCACAAAGCGAAAGGGTGGAAGCGGCTGCAATGCCGCTTCCACCCTTTCGTCTGTCCTGACGATCTATCCGGCTTCAGCTTCAAACACCACGTCGAGGTGGACCGGGTTGTGGAGCGTGTTCGAAACCGGCGACCACAGCGTAGCATGCCTGACGAGCGCTTCGAGGGTCTTACGGGGCGCGTCGGCTTCAAGCCGCACCGACACGCGGATGGTATCGAATCCGATGGTCTTCGGCGTGATGGCGCCGGCGCTCCAGACCGATGTCGTGTTGATCTCGGCCGAAAGCTGAAGTTCCAGCACGCTGACCGAGATCGCCTGGGCCAGGGCGTTCGCATGTATACCGACGGCCAGACAGGACCCCAAGGCCGCCAGGAGCGCCTCCGAGGCATTGGGGGCGACTGTTTCACCCGACAGGCCCTGGGGCTCATCTTCCATCACCGGCTGCGGCGGTAAATCCCGGATGTAGTTCAACTGCTGCAACCGCCCATGCGCGACGGTACGGCATCTCAGCGTCCTTGGCACGGCGGGCTTTACCATCTTAAGCTCCTTATGAATCGGCTATGGACTTGTGCTACATGCGGTAGCGCTCCGCGTGAGGACGGGATAGGCACCGGCCAGCCTCCGGTAAGCTGAGACTACAGGCTGCCACTGGTTTCATGAGAGAGCCAAAACCGGGGACTTGAAATGCAAAAACGCCTTCAGGCACGTTGATGCTCGATTGGGACGACCTCCGGTTTTTCCTCGCTCTCGCACGGAATGGCAGCCTTTCGCTCGCAGCGAAAGATTTGCATGTCGCTCAATCCACGGTTGGGCGTCGTCTGGCATCGCTGGAGGGAAGCCTTGGGGTCCGCCTTCTCAACCGCACGCCAGAAGGGTACCTGCCGACACTGGCGGGGCAAGTGGTCCAGGAGCATGCGGAGAGGCTGGAGGCGGAGGCGCAATCGCTTGAGCATGCCGTCGGAGGCCGCGACACGCGCATGGCGGGCCTCGTCCGTGTCACCTGCGCCGAAACCGTGGCCGACCATATACTGGCGAAGGGTTTGGCCACCCTGTATCTGAGGCATCCCGAGATCATGGTGGAGTTGATCCCCGATCCGCGTGAACTCAGCCTTTCGATGCGCGAAGCGGACATTTCGGTCCGATTGAAGCAGCCGGACCAGCACGATCTGGTCGTGCGGCGCATCGGGACCATGGCTTTCGGACTCTATGCCAGCCCCGATTATCTTGAGCGCAACGGCATGCCGGACTTCCAGGCCGGGTGCCCCGGCCATTACCTCATCACCCAACTCGAAGACATTCAGGATGCGACGCAGACGGGCTGGCTGACCGATCTGGCGCCGCTGTCCCGCGTGACGATGCAGACGAGCAGCCATGAATCCGCGCTGTCCGCCGCCCTTCAAGGCGGCGGTCTCGCGTGTCTTGCCCGGTTCCGCGCGGATCGGGAAAGCGGCCTGACCCGGCTGGCCATTCCGCCGCCTGTTCCAACGGCGCTGATATGCCTGGTCGTCCATCGGGACAACCGCCAGACGCCCAGGATCAGGGCGGTCCTGACGCACATTACCGAGTGGGTGCGCCAGTTCAGCAGCCTGCTTTACCCAGCGGACGCGGAGAAGGAAGACAAGGACCATACCGCGACTTAGAGGCCGCCGACCCACGTGTCCAGCACCTCCAGATCCCGGCCGAGCAGCACCAGATCGGCCGAATAACCCGGCGCCAGACGGCCGAAACGGCCGTCGAGGCGCAGGAACTCCGCCGGGCGGAGCGAGGCCATCGCCAGGGCTTCCTCCAGCGGCAGCCCCAGCATATGCACGCAGTTGCGGACCGCCGACGCCATGTCGATGTCGGCCCCGGCCAGCGTGCCGTCTTCCGTCACCAGACGCCCGTCCCGCCGCAGGATGCGTTGCCCGTAGAGTTCGAAGCCGGTTGCGTCCGTCCCGACCGGGGGCATGGCGTCGGTGACCAGGAAGAAGCGGTCCGTCCCCTTGGCGGCCAGCGCCAGTTTCAGCACCGCCGGGTGGACGTGGATGCCGTCCACGATGATCCCGCACCACGTCTCCCGGCCGGTCAGGGCGGCGGTGGTCACGGCGGGCTGGCGGCTGTTGATCGGCGGCATGGCGTTGAACAGATGGGTAAAGCCGCGCAGCCCCTGCCCGACCGCTTCGCGCGTGCGCTCGAAGCTGGCGACCGTGTGTCCGGCGGACAGGATGATATCAGCCCCGGCCAGCCGGGCTATGGCGCCGTCATCGACCTCTTCCGGTGCGATGGTCAGCAGCACCCTGCCCTGCGGCATGCGCGCCGGCAAGCTGGTCAGGAAGGCGATATCCTCCGCGTCCAGGGGGCGGATGTACCGGGGATCGTGGACGCCGGGCCGGTTCGGGCTGATGAACGGACCTTCGAAGTGAATGCCCAGGATACCGCTGCCCGGCACGCGCGAAGCCGCGATCACCGCGTCGGCGGCCTTCGCCATCTTGGCGCGGTCGTCGGTGATCAGCGTCGGCAGCAACCCGGTCCCGCCGGAGCGGCGCAGCGCCCTGGCGATGGCGAGAACCGCCGCTTCGGTCGGCTCGTCGTTGAACAGCACGCCGCCCGCCCCATTGGCCTGGGCATCGATGAAGCCGGGCGCCAGCGTGCTGCCGTCAGGGCAGCGGACGATTTCGGTATCCGCCGGGATGCGGTCGTCGGGCGCCAGGTCGGCGATCCGCCCGCCGTCCACGATCAGGGAGAACCCGTCCAGCATGGTTTCGCCGGTGAACAGCCGGGCTCCGGTCAGGGCTCTCATCACATCGTCTCCGTGACTTTGCGCAGGTGAATGGGCGTGTCGGGATCGAACCCGCGCGCTTTCGCCAGCCGGTGGACCGCCATGTAGAAGCTCTGCACCATGCAGAGCGGCATGGTGGCCGCCGAACAGTCCTGCAATACCGGCAGCGGCACCGTGCCGGCCTCATCTCCCGTGGACAGGACGGTGGCGCCCAGGGAGACCAGCCGTTCAGCCACCGCGCGGCTGCCGGCGGCGGATTCGTCGTTCTGGCTCAGCGCCAGCACCGGGAACCCTGGCCCGACCAGGGCCAGCGGCCCGTGCATCACCTCGGCGGAGCTGAAGGCTTCGGCGTGCAGACGGCAGGTTTCCTTGAACTTCAGGGCGATCTCCTGCGCCGCCCCCAGGCCGACGCCACGGCCGATCACGAACATGCTGCTGGCGGCGGCCAGCCGGTCGAGCGCCGGGCTCCAGTCCAGCTCACGCGACGCAGCCAGGGATGCCGGCAGGGCTTCGACCGCCCGGTGCAATTCCGCGTCGCCGCTCCAGTGTGCGGCGATCTGGAGGAAGGCGAGGCCCGACAGGATGTAGGACTTGGTCGCGGCCACGCTGACTTCCGGCCCAGCGCACAGCGGCAGGCTGACGTCGCAGAGACCGGGAAGCGGCGAGGTCTCGTCGTTGACGACGCCGACCACCAGCGCGCCACCCCGGCGCGCGGTTTCGGTCAGGCGCAGCAGGTCGGGGCTGCGGCCGGATTGCGAGACGGCGATGAACAGCGCGTCGCGCAGGTCCAGGTCGGTGTCGTAGACCGACGCGACCGACGGCCCGACCGAGGCGACGGCGCGGCCCAGATGCGTTTCGATCAGGTACTTGCCGTAACCGGCGGCATGGTCGGAGCTGCCACGGGCGCAGGTCACGACGAACCGGGGATGCTGGCGCTTCAGGCGCTCGCCAAGCTCCCGAATGGCGGCGCCGCAGCGCTCGATCTGAAGTGCTGCTGCCTCGGCGGCCTGTGCCGCCTCGACCGCCATCCTGGGCACCGGGGAGGACGTATCCGGCTGGGTCATGAGCGATTCTCGCTGCTGGGCCGGGCGCCACCCGATTCTCGGGTGGCGCCCGACAGGTTGAGTTCGACGACGAAGTCATAGGCGTCGCCCCGGTACGGGGAAAGAACCTGCTCCAACGGGGTATTGTCTTCAAGGACGATGCGGCGTTCGATGTAAGGGGCGGCGGCGCCCATCGTCTGAAACCCGAATGCAGAAAGACGCCGAACGAGTTCGAATACGGCAAGCTTGAATACGGAAAATTCGAATACGGGGAGTTCGAATGCAGGGAATTCGAATACGGGGAGTTCGAATATAGGGAGAATGAAGTCGTGTTGGGAAACAAATTCGCCGGAATACAGCAGCTTGGCCGCGCGCTCATGCTGCCCATCGCGGTCCTGCCCATCGCCGGCCTTCTGCTTCGGCTGGGCCAGCCTGACCTTTTGAACATCGCCTTCGTCGCCGCCGCCGGCGACGCGATCTTCTCCAACCTGGGCCTGCTGTTCGCCATCGGCGTCGCGGTGGGCTTCGCCCGCGAAAACCATGGCGCCGCGGCCCTGGCCGGCGCCGTCGGCTACTTCGTCGCGGTCAAGGGCGCCGAAGCGCTGATAGCGGTCCCGCCGGCGGTGCTGGGCGACCTGACCGGAGCCGCCCGCGATCTGGCCGTGATCAATTTCACCGCCAAGCTGGGGTCCAAGATCAGCGTGCCGATCGGGCTGCTGTCCGGGATCATGGCCGGCCTGCTGTATAACCGGTACAAAGACATCCGAATGCCGGAATATCTGGCATTCTTCGGCGGCCGGCGTTTCGTGCCGATCGTCACCGGCTTCGCCTGCCTCGGCCTGGCAGTGGTGTTCGGCATCGGCTGGCCCTATGTGGAAATCGGGCTGGACGCCCTCAGCCGGTCGGTCTTCAGCGCCGGGGAAGTCGGGCTGTTCATCTACGGCGTCCTCAACCGGGTGCTGATCGTCACCGGCCTGCACCACATCCTCAACAACATCGCATGGTTCCTGCTCGGCGACTTCAACGGGGTGACCGGCGACCTGAAACGCTTCTTCGCGGGAGATCCGACCGCCGGCGCCTTCATGAGCGGCTTCTTCCCGGTCATGATGTTCGGCCTGCCGGCTGGATGCCTTGCGATCTACCACGCGGCGCGTCCAGAAAAGCGGGCCGCCGTGGGCGGCGTGCTGCTGTCGATGGCGCTGACGGCGTTCCTGACCGGGGTAACCGAACCGGTCGAATTCTCCTTCATGTTCCTGGCCCCGGTCCTTTACATCATCCACGCCCTTCTGACCGGCCTTTCCATGGTGATCATGGACATGCTGAACGTGAAGCTTGGTTTTGGCTTCTCCGCCGGTCTGTTCGACTATGTGCTGAACTACGGCAAGGCCAGCAACCCGCTGCTTCTGCTGCCGGTCGGCGCCGCCTATTTCGCGGTCTATTACGGGCTGTTCCGCTTCTTCATCGCCAAGTTCGACCTGAAGACCATGGGCCGCGAGGCGGAGAGCGCCACGGCCGCCCCCGCCGTTCCGGCTCCGGCGGCGGACGGATCGGCCGGCAGCCTCGGCCCCGCCTATGTCCGGGCGCTCGGCGGCCCCGCCAACCTGCTGGCGGTCGATGCCTGCACGACCCGCCTTCGCCTGTCCGTGGTGGACAACGCGGCCATCGACGAAGCGGCGCTGAAGTCCCTGGGCGCCCGTGGGGTGATCAAGCCGGCGCCCGGAAGCGTCCAGGTCGTCGTCGGGCCGATCGCCGACCAGTTGGCCGGTGAAGTGAACGCCGCCCTGCGCCTTCCGCTGGCGAGCTGAACTCCCTTGCGGGCAGGCCGCTGTCATGAGGCGGCCGCCGCAAGTCCGACCGCGAACCTGACCGCAAACCCGAAGATGCCGATTGCGTGCCGGGTCGGGCGCCGCGATCACGGCGAGAGTGGTTCCTGGGAATCGCCGGGGCAGACCGTCGGGAAGGCTTTTGGGTCGATGTCGAACGTCTCCAGCACGCGGGCCGGAACAGGGGGGATGCGGAGGACGGGCGCTGTAGCGGCTGGGGGCGGTACGACGGCTGGCGCGGTGCTGGTCTCGGCGGCCGTGGTGGATGCAGGTTCGGATACGGGCTCGGGCGCGGTGGCCGGCGGTTCGGCGGGGTTGGCGGCCTTGACGGGTTCGGCCAGCTCGGCCGGCTCGGGAAGGAGAGGTTCGGCGGGAGATGCGGGTGCTTCGGGGAGCGGTTCCAGCGGCGGGTCCTCGTCCTCGCGCGGGTCGAACAGGCAGGTGCTGAGATCGTCGTCCGGGCTTTCGGTGTAGAGGCTGAAGCGGCGGTCATGGACGATGCCGCGCAGCTTGAGCTTCAATTCGAGTGCCAGCAATGCGGCGGTCGGACGCTCAAGGCGGATCGCCATCTCCACGACCTGCCCCGCCTCCTCGACGGCCTCGGCAATCGAGGCGTCACGTTCCGCCATCCAGCTACGCCGAAATTCGTCCACCCGCAACCGAATGTCACTATTCGCCATAAGAACACTGCCCCGCTGCCGCGCGCGCTGGGGCGAATACCCCGCCAGCCGGGACGCCTGCGCAAGGCTGGCGCCGCGCGCGGCGTGGTAGGCGAAAAGCTCCTGGCGGGGGAGGAGCCGGCGGTGGGATGGGGCGGGGGTGGCGGGTGCGGGCACGGCCAGGATGGCGAGCGGACCGGTGCACCTGCTGGTCGACAACACAGGGGTGAAGCTGGGCGGGCCGGGCGAATGGCTGGTTGAGAAGCATTGAACCCAGCGGCGTCAGGCCTGGCGCAAGCTGCACCTGGGCATTGATGCCAGGACCGGCACGATCGTCGCCTCGACCCTGACCACCAAGGAGGTCGATGATGCCGCCGAACTCGGCGCGTTGCTTGACCAGGTCGACGAGCCGCTCGCCGCCGTCGTCGCGGATGGCGCCTACGACCAGGACAATGTCTACGACACTGTCGCCGAGCACTCTGCCGAAGCCCTGGTCGTCGTGCCGCCGCGGGTGACGGCCGTGCTCAGCCCATCGGCCGAAACCGACCCCACCCA
>DASQKT010000699.1:0-13538 GCA_035630415.1 Skermanella sp. | reverse complement strand
AAGAAGCGGCCGACCGTGTCCTGGAGCAGCACCAACGGGAAGATCACCGCGATCAGAACCGCCGTCGTCGCGATCACCGCGAAGCCGATCTGCCCGGCTCCCCGGTAGGCGGCCAGCAGCGGCGGTTCCCCCAGCTCGATCCGGCGGCTGACGTTCTCGACGACGATGATCGCGTCGTCGACCACCAGCCCGATCGCCAGCACTAGCGCCAGCAGCGTCAGCACGTTGATCGAGTAGCCCAGGGCCGCGAGCACGCTGAACGCCGCGACGATCGACACGGGGATCGCGACGGCCGGGATCAATGTCGCCCGCAGGTCGCGCAGGAAGATCCAGGTGACCAGCACCACGAGGCCGAGCGCTATCGTGAGCGCGTGGAACACCTGATAGATCGACTCGCCGATGAAGATGCTCTCGTCATAGGAGATACCGATCGCGGCATCGCCCGGCAGACTGTTGCTAAGCCGGTGAAGCAGCGACTTGACGCCTTCCGCCACCTCCGTCGTATTGGCGGTCGCCTGCTTGGTGATGCCCAGGCCCACGGCGCTTCGGCCGTCGATCGTGTAGTCGCCCCGGTCTTCCCGCGTGCCCAGCTCGACCTTCGCCACGTCGCCCAGGCGGATGAAGTTGGAGCCGCGCTGGGAGATCACGATCCGGGAGAACTGCTCCGCCCGCGACAGGCGGGTGTCGGTACGGACGGTGAACTCGCGCTGGGTGGACTCGATCCGGCCCGCCGGCAGTTCCGCGTTCTCCCGCCGAAGTGCTATTTCGATGTCCTGAACGGTCAGGTTGCGGGCCGCCAGTGCGTTGCGGTCCAGCCAGACCCGCATGGCGTAGATGCGCTGCCCGCTGATCCTGACGTCGGCGACGCCGGGGACGGCGGTGATCTGGTCGACCAGCACGCGCCTGACATAGTCGGTCAGTTCAAGCCGGCTCAGTTGCTGGCTGGTCAGGGTCGCCCACAGGATCGGCGAGCTGTCGCTGTCCACCTTGGCGACCACGGGAGCATCCGCCTCGTCCGGCAGGTTGCGCGCCGCCCGCGAAACGCGGTCGCGAACGTCGTTCGCGGCGCTCTCGATGTCGCGCGTCAGCATGAACTCGATCCGGACGTTGGACGTGCCTTCGCGGCTGGTCGAGCGGATCGTCTTGATGCCCTCGATCCCGCTGACCGCTCCTTCCATCACCTGGGTTATCTGGGACTCGATCACCTCGGCGGAGGCGCCCTCGTATGTCGTGCCGATCGAGACGACCGGCGGATCGACGGCGGGATACTCCCGCACCGGCAGCTTGGAGAACGCGAAGATGCCGAAGACGACCAGCAGCGCGTTGAGCACGATGGCGAGCACCGGACGCTGGATCGAAATGTCGGAGAGCACCATGGCTCAGCTTCCCGCCGCAGGGGCCGCCGCCGGTGTCGCCGGCGTTTCCGCCTTGACCGGAGCGCCGTCGCGCACCCGCTGGGTGCCTCGCACGATTACAAGCTCACCCGGCTTCACGCCGTCCAGCACCTGGACGGTTCCGGATTGCCGCAGTCCTATCTTGATCGCGCGCCGCTGCGCCCGCCCGTCGGTGACCACGAAGATGAACTGGCGTTCGCCCAGCGGCACCAGGGCTTCCTCCGCGATCAGGACGGCGTCGGATCTGGTGGAGAGCGTCAGCCCGACATTCATGAACATGCCGGGCTTCAGCCGCAGGTCGGCGTTCGGCAGCACCGCCACGACTTCGACGGCGCGGGTGACGGGATCGACGCGGGTGTCGATGGCGCTGACGATGCCGGTGAAGGTTTCGGTCGGATAAGCCGGGCTTCTGGCGGAAACGGTCAGACCTTGGCGAAGGCTGCCCAATGCCGCTTCCGGTACGCGGAAGTCGAGCTTGACGGTACGGATGTCGTCCAGCGTGGTGATCGCCGTCCCGTTCGACACCAGCGCTCCCGGACTGACCCGGCGCAGCCCCGTCTGCCCGGCGAAGGGCGCCGTCACGACGAGGTCCTGAAGCCGCGCCTTGGCCGCCCGTGACGCCGCATCTGCCCGGTCGAGTGCGGCGGTCAGCTCGTCCACGCGAGCCTCGGCGACGGCTTGCCGGGTCAGCAAGGCCCGCGAGCGCTCCAGCAGTTGCTGCGCATTGCGCCGGTCAGCCTCGGCCACCGCAAGCTGTGCCCTTGCCTCCGCATCGTCCAGTTCCACCAGCACGGCGCCACGCTCGACGAGCTGCCCGTCCTCGAACCGGATGGTCTTGATATTGCCGGTCTGCTTGGAGTTGATGGTGACGGCCTCGTTCGCGCGCAGGGTTCCGACCGCATCGACCATCGTCGAGATCGGTCCGGTCACGACGGGAGAAGCCACGACGTTGACCGGCCTCAAAGCCCGGTCGGGAGCGGCGGCCTGGGGACTGCCGTCCCCGCGTATCGAAGGGACGCCGTACCAGACGCCGCCGGCGGCGGTGGCAAGACCCACGATCGTCAGGAGCTGCCAGATCAGCCGCATGGTGCTTTTCGTCGCGCCGGGTTCGACCCGTCGCCTCCATTCGAAGTCTTTGGTTTCAACCGGAGATTTCCGGCAGAGCGAGATGCGGGAACGTTCGCGAAAGCGGCCTGTTTTTCCCACCGATCAGGCATACCCTATCCCTTCGAACAATAGCAGACCCAGCATTTCTCATGGATCGAAATCTTGACCGGGTGCAACCAGGGCGCCGGATCGTCGCAGGCGCGCCTGAAGGTTATGATGCGGTGCTGCTTGCCCGCTTTGCTGAACAGGCGGGAGCGTCCGGACTTCTGCACATCGTCCGCGACCACCGGCGGCTCGTCCGCATCAGGCGCGCCCTGGCCTTCTTCGCGCCCGAGCTTGAGGTCGTGCCGCTCGTCACCTGGGACTGCTCACCCTATGATCGGCGTTCTCCCTCCGCCGCCGTATCGGCCCGGCGTGTCGATACCCTGCTGAAGCTGGGCCGCCCGGCGCAGGGTCCCCGGCTCGTTGTGACAACGGCTCAGGCTTTCCTGCGCCGCCTGCCGCCGCAGGGAATGCTCGAGACTTCGGCTTTCCATGCCGGGCTTGGGGACGATGTCGAGGAGCCGTTGAGGCAGTTCCTGCTGCGCAATGGCTATTCGCCCGCCGACGCCGTGCGCGCTCCCGGCGATTTCCTGTGGGATGACGACCGGGTGGAAGTCTTCGGCCCCGGCTGTGCCGGACGGTTTCGGCTCGGTCTGCTCAACGGAACTTTGAACGCGGTTCATCGGGTGGGCGACGACGCGGAACTGGAACGGCTGGAACTGCCGCCCCTGTCGGAAGTCGTGCTGAACGACGCCAGCATGAAGCAGTTCCAGACCAATTATCAGGAACAGTTCGGCAGGCCCGAGGGACACGATCCGCTGTTCGAAGCGGTCGGGCAGGGCAGGCGGCTGACCGGCATGGAACACTGGCTGCCGCTGTTCTATGGCCGCACCGAAACCCTGTGCGAATACCTGCCGGGCTGTCCCGTCAGCCTGGACGAAGGGGCGGAAATCGAACGCGACGATTATCTGGACCAGATCGCCGATGCATTCCAGGCCCGGAAGGCAATGGGAAACATCGAGGAGAAGGCGAAGCTTCCCGTCTTCCGTCCCCTTCCGCCGGAGCAGGTCTTCATCGACGCCGTGGCCTGGAACGCGTGCCTGGAGCCGCGCGCCGTCACCGTCTTCCAGGCAACGCCACCGGAGGCCAGCACAGAGACGGTGGATGGCGGCGCCCGGCCGGGACCGCGCTTTCATGGGACCGACGGAGCCGACGCCTTGAAGGCGCATCTGGAGGAGTTGCGCGGCACGGGCAAGCCCGTGCTCTTCGCGGTCGAGCGCGACGCCATGCATGGGCCGATGAAACGCAGGACCGGCGACGCCGACTTGCGTTCAGCCGAAACCTGGGATGCCATTCGGGCGGAAGGTGGCCTATGGACTGTCGCGACCCTGCCGGTGGAAGCCGGATTCGAGGCTCCCGATTTCCACGTCATCGCCCGTGCCGATATCGTAAAGCCCGATAGCGGTAAACGGCGACAGGGAACGGCGACCGCGTCGGCTGGCGACCTGCCGGAGGTCACGCCCATCGCTCTCGGCGATCTGGTGGTTCACGCAGATCATGGCGTGGGCTTGTGCGAGGGGCTGGAAGCCGTGGACGCCGCCGGCGCGCCCCATGACTGCGTGCGGCTGATCTATCAGAAGGGCGACAAACTGTTCGTCCCGGTCGAGAACATGGACCTGCTGTGGCGTTTCGGCACTCCCGGCGAAACCATCCAGCTCGACAAGCTGGGCGGCAATGCATGGCCGAACAGACTGGAGCGGGTCCGGGAGGCGATGCGGGAAGCCGCTAGCGAGCTGATGGCGACGGCAGCACGGCGCGAGATCGCCGAGGTCGAGCCGATCGTGCCGCCGCGTGCCGCATACCGGCGATTCGCCGCCCGCTTCCCCTACACCGAAACGGACGACCAGCAATCGGCGATCGACGACGTTCTGGCCGACTTGGCGTCCGGCAAGCTGATGGACCGTCTGGTCGTCGGCGATGTCGGCTTCGGCAAGACCGAAGTGGCGCTGCGCGCCGCCTTCGCCGTCGCATCGTCGGGCCGTCAGGTGGCCGTGGTCGCTCCGACAACGCCGCTTGCCCGCCAGCACGCCGAGGAGTTCCGCGAGCGTTTTGCCGGCTTCGGCTTTGAGATAGCCGAACTGTCGCGCATCGCCGATCCCGCCGAAGCCAAGGCCGCAAGGGCGCGGATCGCCGACGGCAGCGCGCGGATCGTGATCGGGACCCAGGCGCTGCTCGGCCCGTCCGTGAAGTTCAAGGACCTGGGCTTGCTTGTGCTGGACGAGGAACAGCGTCTGGGCGTCAAGCAGAAGGAGCGGCTGAAGGAGATCGCCGAGGGCGTTCACGTGCTGACCATGACCGCGACGCCGATTCCCCGCACCCTTCAACTGGCCTTGGCCGGACTGCGCGACCTGAGCCTGGTCGGCACGCCGCCGGTCGAACGTCAGCCGGTCCGGACCCGCGTCCTGACCTATGACGGCAATACCGTCGTCCAGGCATTGCGGCGCGAGCGCGAGCGCGGCGGGCAGAGCTTCTATGTCTGCCCGCGTCTCCGCGACCTGGATCTCGTGGCGGAACGGATAGCGGCGCTGGGGCCCGATATCAGCGTCATCCGTGCCCATGGCAAGATGCCGGCCGACGAGCTGGACGACGCGATCACCGCCTTCACGCGCGGCGGCGGCGACGTGTTGCTGGCGACCAACATCATCGAGGCCGGACTGAACATCCCCAACGCCAATACCCTGATCGTCCACCGCGCCGACATGTTCGGGCTGGCGCAACTCCACCAGTTGCGCGGGCGGGTCGGGCGCGGCAGTGCCCGCGCCTATGCGTGGCTGACGGTCGAGGCAGGGCATGAGCTGTCGGATACCGCGCAGCGCCGGCTGGATGCGATGGCGGCGCTGACCGATCCGGGCGCCGGGTTTAACGTCGCCAGCCAGGACATGGACATCCGGGGCAGCGGCAATCTGCTGGGAGAGGAGCAGTCGGGCTCCCTGCGCGCGGTCGGCGCCGACCTGTTCCAGGACATGCTTCGTCAGGCGATCGAAGCGATCAGGGCCGGACGCGAGCCGGAGGAACCGTGGACGCCGCGCATCTCGCTCGGCATGCCGGTGCTGATCGACGAGCGCTACGTGCCCGATCTGGATGAGCGCATGGCGCTCTACCGCTCCATCGCGGCCATCGACACCAAGGATGCTGCGAGGGTCTTCGCCGCCCGGCTCGCCGAGCGGCACGGTCCCGTTCCGCCGGAGGTCGCGACGCTCCTGGGGTTGGGCGAGCTGAAACGCCTGTGCCGGGAAGCCGGGGTCGAACAGATCGACGTCGGGCCGCGCGGCGCGCTGATCTCGTTCCGCCGCCAGCCCAAGGGCCTTGATTCATTCCTGGAGCGCCGCTCCGACGCGCGCCTGCGGGATGATGGCAGGCTTGCCATCCATCTCGACGGTGACTCCACGCCCCGCGTCGATGCGGCGCGTGAGATATTGGAAGGGTTGCTGAGCGACGCGAAGGAGACGGTGCCTGCCTGAACCAGCGTGGACGGGGTGGTCAGGAGATGTCGATGACGGCCACGTCCACGGTGAAGCTCCGGCCGTCGCGCAGCACCGTCAGCGTGACGCTGTGGCCGATCCCGGCGCGGTCGAGTTCGGTCGCCAGTTCCGCCAGGGAGTTGACCGGATGCCCCTCCGCGTGGGTGATCACATCGCCTACCCGCTGCGCCGACCGGCTGAAGCCGCGCAGGCCGGCGCGGTCCGCCGCCGAGCCGGGTATGACTTCCGCGATCACGACGCCGCTGACGCCAAGCTGCGCCGCGACCTCCTCCGGCGCTACCCGGATGCCGATCCCAGGCGTCGGTACCTTGCCTTCGCGGATCAGGGCCGGGACGACCTTGTTGACGGTGCTGACGGGCACCGCGAAACCGATCCCGGCGGAACTGCCGGAGCCGGACAGGATCGCGGTATTCACCCCGATCAGCCGCCCGGCGCTGTCCAGCAGCGGACCGCCGGAGTTGCCCGGATTGATCGCGGCGTCGGTCTGGATGACGCCGACGATCTCGCGGCCTCCGCCCGTCGGCAGCCGGCGCTCCAGCGCGCTGATGACGCCGGTGCTCAGGCTGCGGCTAAGGCCGAATGGATTGCCGATCGCGTAGACCGATTGCCCGACTTTCAGGTCGGTCGAACTGCCGATGGGAATTGCATGCAGCGCCGCCCGTGTGTCGCTGAGCCGGAGAACCGCCAGATCGCTGTTCGGCGCGACGCCGATGACGTTGGCCGGAATCGCTTCCCCGTTGTCCAGCCGGACCGCCACGCGGGTGGCTCCCTCGACCACGTGATGGTTGGTGACGATGTGCCCCGCCGCATCCCAGATGAAGCCGGAGCCGGCTCCGCGAGATCCCCGGCCGTTGGGATCGCCCGGAGTCTCGGCGCGGTCGGTGAAGATATAGACGACCGAAGGCGCCGTCGCGTCGAACAGGCTGATGGTCGATTGCTCGGTTTCCGACAGCGAGCCGCGCGCGGTTACCGCCCGTGGCTCGTCCGCCGTCAGCAGGACGCCGCGGACGAAGCGGTCGCCGAACCAGATCGTCGCGACGAGCAGCCCCCAGATCAGCATGTATCGCCAGAACCGCTGCCCGCCCATTGCCGTCTCCCGCCGCAAACCCGCTTGTTAAGAGAAGGTGCGCCCCGTTGCGGGTCAAGCGCAAAAGGCCAATATCTTCTGATCGGTACGACCGTACGTCAATTGCAAGGACGGCGGTGTTATCATAGAGCAACTTCCCCAATGGGGCCGGTGCCGATCATGACCGATCCATATGAAATCCTAGGTCTTTCCAAGACAGCATCCGACGACGACATTCGCAAGGCTTACCGCAAGCTGGCGAAGAAATACCACCCCGACCTCAATCCGGGCAAAGCCGACGCCGAGGCGCGGTTCAAGGACATCTCCGCCGCCAACGCGTTGCTGTCCGATCCGGAGAAGCGCGCCCGGTTCGACCGGGGGGAAATCGACGCCTCCGGTGCCGAGACTCCGCGAAACTTCTACCGTGGGTTCGCCGATGCGGGTGGCGCCCGGCGCTACGGTGGAGAGGAGCATTTTGTCGACAACGAGGATCTGGAAAGCTTCTTCTCCGACCTGTTCGGGCATCGAGGCGCCGCCGGCGGCGGGGCGGCCGGGGCATCGGCGGGCGGTTTCCGCATGCGAGGCGGCAACGTCACCTACTCGCTGCGCGTCCCGTTCCTTGATGCGGTCAAAGGTGCCCGCAAGCGTTTGAACCTGCCGGACGGGCGGGCGCTGGACGTCGATATCCCTGCCGGTATCGACAGTGGCCAGACCATCCGCCTGAAAGGGCAGGGCGGCGCCGGGGTCGGCGGCGGCCCGGCCGGCGATGCCTTGATCGAAATCGACGTCGAACCCCATCCACTTTTCCGCCGCGACGGAAGCGACATCAGGATCGACCTGCCCGTTACGCTCGCGGAGGCCCTGCTCGGCGGCAAGGTTCGGGTGCCGACCATCGACGGCGCCGTTGCCATGACCGTTCCGAAAGGGGCGAACAGCGGTACCGTGCTGCGGTTGAAAGGGAAGGGGGTGCCGGCGCCGAAGGGCGGCGCCAGGGGCGACCAGTACGTCACCGTACGTCCTGTCTTGCCATCCTCTCCCGATGGCGAGTTCGAGGATTTCATCCGCCGCTGGTACGAGGCCCATCCGCAGGACCCCCGGAGCAATCTGGGCAGTGAGACGGAGTGATGAGAGACGGAGTGATGACGATGATGGCACTTGAGCAGGTGCTTGCCGCCGTCGGGCGGGTCGATCGCCGGGACCTGACGATCTGGATCGAGCGCCGCTGGGTAAGGCCGAGGCACGAGGGCGGAGGCTACCTGTTTTCCGACTTGGACGTGGCGCGTGTCACGCTGATCTGCGACATGCGCCACGACATGGCGATCGACGACGAGGCGATGCCCGTGGTCCTGGGGCTTTTGGATCAGGTCTACGGCATGCGGACGCGGCTCCGCCATCTGGTCGACGCGGTGGCGGCGCAGCCGGAGGAGGTGCGGCTTGCCGTCGCGGCGGAACTCGGCCGCCAGATCAAGCGCGACGACGAAGACCATTTCTAGCGCAGGCGGGCATAGCCTGGAGGCGCCGGTTCTGCTATGACGCCGTCATGAGCGAAGACAAGAAAGAAGATCCGATCACCCAGCGCATCCTGGCGATGATCGAAGACGGCGGGTCCTTCACCCCTCAGGAGGTGGCGCAGGCCTTCTACAAGGACGTCAAGTCACCCGGCATGCCGCCGGACGGCTGGCATAAATATATGACGGCGGTCCGCCAGCAGGCGATTCATCTGGCGCGTGCCGGACGCCTTCAGATCACCCGCAAAGGCGAGCCGGTCGATCCGAACAACTTCAAGGGCGTCGTTCGCCTGCGCAAGGTGCCGCCCGAGGCCGGTTGACCAATGCAGGGTCAACTGGCGACGCTGGCTTTTACGGTATCCGCGACCAGTGCGGCGGCATCGGCCCGGCGCTTGCGCCACCGGTTGACCAGCACGGCGCCGACGGTGAACAGCACCAGTGCTCCCAGCAGGACGAGCGACAGGGTGCCGGCTGCTTCGCCGACCACATGCTGAAGCGCCATTCCGGCCAGATATCCGGCACCGGCGAAGCAGACCGCCCAGATGCCTGCGGCGATGAAGTTCAGCACCGCGAAACGGCGCCATGAAAGCGAACTCATCCCCATGGCGAATGAACTGAAGTTCCGGATTCCATAGACGAAGCGGAAGCTCAGGATGAAGGCCGTGCTGTACTTCTCCAGCAGGCTCAAGGCCTTGTCCACGCCCGGCTGCCAGCGCGGATAGCGGCGAAGCACCTTGGCGCCGGCATGCCGGCCGAGTGCGAAATACATCTGATCGCCCAGAAAGCTTCCTGCCCAGGCGCAGGCTACAAGCGTGGTCAGGTTGACCATTCCTTCCCGCGCGGCGATGCCGGAGAAGATCACGATGGTTTCACCTTCAAGGAATGTCCAGGCGGCCACGATCCCGTAGAAGAAGTCGCCATACCGGTTTATGAGGTCAATGATTTCCATATCGTTCCAACGAGGGTGCCTCCGGCACGGTCTGCAAGTCCTGATCGCTACAAGCTGGGCGGAAAATCCCAAGCACGCCGCCGTTTTGATTTTGCGAGCATAGTCATTTCCGCCGAGGACGAACAGCAATGATCGCAGGATGATCGACTGGCGGTACATCTCCGTGGATGCCGGGTGGCTGTACCCGACGAATAAGGCCGGAATGTGGTTGATTGCCGCCCTTGGGCCGGGGTTAGAAGGTGTGGTGCGGGTATTCGAATGGCGCCGACATTGGAATTAACACGTAATTAGCATGTTGACCGGATATTCGCGGAGTGGCATCTGGGATAACTGTCTCAGCACCTCTCGAAGCGACAGGTATTGCGTAAAGAAAATAAACGTGCCGCTGGTCGTGCGGCGCAATGCAAGGCAAAGACATCCTCAGGGTTCTTCCGATGAAATTTGTTCGGGACGCCGTCATCTCTGGCGCTACCGGGAATGCGCGTAGCAGCGGCCGGAACGGCTGGTCTCCTTACGATACGATCTCGATGCTCGTGCTGGCCGTCGTGCTGCTACTGGTAGCGGCTACCTTCCAGGACTACGGCATCAGCTGGGACGAGGAGATCCAGAATACCTACGGCAAGAAGATTCTTTCCTTCTACCTGAGCGGGTTCGAGGACCAATCTGTATTCAAGCACTTCAATTTGTATTTATACGGCGGCTCGTTCGATCTGGTTGCCGCCATCGTCAACAAGGTGTCGCCTTTCGGCGAGTACGAAACAAGGCATTTGCTGGGAGGATTGGTCGGGACCCTTGGGCTGGCGGGCGTCTGGCGGCTCGGACGCCTGTTCGGTGGCCCTCGTGTCGGCTTGCTGGCACTGACGCTGATGACCGTAACGCCCGTCTACTACGGTCATATGTTCATCAATCCCAAGGACATACCGTTCGCCTGCGGCATGGTGTGGTCGCTGTACCTGATGTGCCGCGCGATGGAGACGTTGCCTCGGGTGCCGCTGAAATCCGTGCTGACCCTGGGCGCCGTTCTCGGGATCACCCTCGGGACCCGTATCATCGGCGTCCTGGCGGGCTTTTATCTAGCGGTGGCGCTGATCCTCTATCTGGTGCTGGAGGCTCGTTCCGGTGACGGACGGCGCGAAGTGGCCGCGAAGTCCACCGCCATCGTGCTGTCCTTCCTGCCCATGCTGCCACTGCTGTATCTGACGATGGCGGCCGTATGGCCGTGGTCGTGGCAGGAACCGCTGAACCCGGTCCGCGCTGCGACCGTGTTCTCCAATTTTCCATGGCCGGGGTCTGTGCTGGTCAATGGAGTCATGATCAAGGCGACGGAACTGCCGGCATATTACCTGCCGCTGTTCATGGTCACCCAGCTACCGGAGCTGGTGCTGGCCGGTATCCTGGCGGCTGCGGCCCTGGCTGCCATCTGGCTGGCCAAGGGTGTTTCGAGGGAAAGGGGGCTCGCTGGAACTTTGGCCGACATGCAAAGGCCGGTGGTCCTGCGCTATACGCTGCTGATCTTGTCCGCCCTGTTTCCCCTGATCTACTTCATGGTGGCGCGACCCTTGGCGCTTAACGGGATGCGGCATTTCCTGTTCATGCTTCTTCCCTTTACCGTTCTGGCGGCGCTCGCCCTCGACCGCATCTGGACTTGGGCGGCGGGAGCGTGGCCCGCACGGCGATGGGCGATGGCGGCGCCTCTCGCCCTGACGGTCGCTTTCCAGACATGGACGATGGTCCGCCTGCACCCCGAAGAATACATTTTCTACAACCAGCTCGTCGGTGGTGTCGCCGGCGCAGAAGGCCGGTTCGAACTGGACTACTGGGGCACGTCGCTCGCCGAGGCGACCTCGATCATGGAAGCCAAGCTGAAGGCCGAGAACGGCGGACGCTTCGGCGGGCGCTATAAGGTCTTCGTCTGTGCCAATCCGACTTCCGCCCTCTACTTCCTGCCGCCCAACTTCGTCCTGACGGAAGACCGCCGCGAAGCCGACTTCTTCGTGGCTTTGACCCTGTCGGGGTGTGACAAGACCTTGGACGGCAAGACCATTGCCGAGGTCAGCCGTTACGGCGCAGCGCTGGCGGTGGTCAAGGACCGGCGGGATTTTGTCGGCAAGCCCGTTGCCGAAGTTGCCAAGCCGCTTAACTGATAACAAACTAGCGAAGACGGGAGTATCTAGTCCAAGCCGAGAGGGAGCCGCACGAAACCGTGACCTCATGGATCGACTTCTGGGACAGGCCTAACGCGATCTACGTGAATCAGCGCAATCTCGATGCCCATTTCGAGTGCCTGACACGGGACATCCAGCGCTTCGTGCCGGCTGGGGGCAGGAAGGCCGTCCTCGACTTTGGTTGCGGTGAAGCCTTGGGGGCAGAGCGTCTCGCGGAAGGATGCTCCACCCTCTACCTCTACGATGCGGCGCCGGCAGTCAGGAAACGGCTCCGCAAGCGGCTTGCTCATGATGGGCGGATCATCGTCCTGGATGATCAGGATCTACGGCGGCTCGACGCCGGTACGATCGACCTGATCCTGGTGGTTTCCGTCATTCAGTATATGGCAAAGGATGAACTGGTTTCGCTGTTGCGGTTTTGGCACCGGCTGCTGAAACCGGCGGGCGAGCTGATCGTTGCCGATGTGATCGAACCTGAAACGTCCATGTTACTGGACGTCGCCAGCCAATTGAGGTTTGCTTGGAGTCACGGCTTCCTTCTGCCGGCTCTCGCGGGCATTGCGCGCATGTTCTTTTCGGATTATCGCGAACTTCGCCGCAAGGCCGGCTTCGCCATGTATCCCGCCGGCGAGATAATCGGGCTTCTGCGGGGGGCAGGTTTCGATGGGGCAGGGCTCCCCGCCAATTTGGGGCCGGGCCGCCATCGCCGCGCATACAAGGGACGGAAAGCTTCAGCCCTTCCATTGGCGGAGGATCGTGCCATTGCAATGGATCAGTCGCCCGCGTCGCTGTCGGCGAAAGTCCAGCTACGGTTGCCAAGATAACTCCACACCATGACGAGGATTGTGGCGGTTACCTGTGCGGGTAGGTAATGGATGCCGGCACCTTCGGTAAGCAGCATCATGAAAACGCTGTTGAGCACCAATCCTACGATGGCGACGGTGAGGAACTTCGCTGCCGTCGGCATATGGTCCTTATCGCTCCGGAAGACGAACTGGTAGTTCAGCGCATAGCTGACTGCGGCGCCGATAACGAACCCGACGCCGGATGCCGGCACGGGCGAAACACCGGCCCATTCGCAGAGCACGATCAGCGCACCGTAATGCCCGACCGCGGCGGCGCAGCCGACAAGCGCGAACTGGATGAATTGCGGAATGCCAGCGGAATTTGCCATGGGTGAGATTTCGGCGGAATGGGTGCGTGAGTTGATATTGCCCCGGCTCTCCATGTGGCAAGAGCGTCTTCCATAAACAGCACTGGACCGATGACGTCAGAAAAAGTTCATGGACATCGAATTTCTGTCTAGACAGGCCCCCTCCGTTTCCCATATAAGGCGCTCCCCACACGGAGCGAGCCGGTGATGAACTGGAACAAACCAAGTGGGGCGCTTAGATAAAGCGATGTATTCGGCTGGATGGCTGAGGAAGACGAAAGAAAATCTTCTTCTCGCTGTTGACAAGGTCGGAAAGATCGAGTAGTTAAGCGCCACGTTCGAGGCGAGCTTCGAGCGCCGACACTTCAAGGAGTGTCCCGGATCTTTGACAAGTTGATGATTTGAGAAGGGATGCGCAGGCGGCGGCACGGTTTGGTGCGGTATGAGGCACAAAATTGGGTCCGTCAGTCGGCACATCCTGGAAACTACGCAAGAATCACATGGTTCAAGCTTGGGTTTTGGGACTGTCTTGGATGACGGGTCCCGTTGAGCGGTTGTTATGGGGTGGCGTCAGCCAGCCCACGGCAGTCGTCTTCAACCTGAGAGTTTGAT
>DASQKT010000698.1:0-4611 GCA_035630415.1 Skermanella sp. | reverse complement strand
AAGGTCGATCTCTACGCGCTGAAGCCGGAGGAGCGCACCGCGATCCGGTGGAAGCACCTTGCCTATATCATGCAAGGCTCGATGAGCGTGCTGAACCCGCTGCGGCGGGTCCGGCAGAGCTTCATCGATTTCGCCTTCCGGCACATGGGCCTGCCCATGCCCGCCTTCCTGAAGGCGGTCGAAGACCACCTGCTCCGGCTTCACCTTCAGCCCGCCGTCCTGGACTCCTATCCGCACGAACTGTCCGGCGGCATGCGCCAGCGCGTCGTGATCGCGTTGGCGACCGTTTGCCGGCCCGGTTTCATCATCGCGGACGAGCCGACCACGGCCCTCGACGTCGTCGTCCAGAAAAGCGTGCTGACGATGATCCGCGAAGTGCAGCGCGAGATGCGGGCCTCCATCCTGTTCGTCACCCACGACATGGCCGTCCACGCCAACCTGACCGACCGGCTCGGCATCATGTATGCCGGGCGGCTGGTCGAGGAGGGCCGCACCCGCGACATCTTCCGCAATCCGCGCCATCCCTACACCGTCCACCTGATCCGCAGCCTGCCCCGGATCGGCGACGCCGAACCGCGCAAGGGGCTGGAAGGCACGCCGCCCAACCTCGCCGACCCGCCGCCCGGCTGCCGCTTCCATCCCCGCTGCCCCATCGCGATGGATGTCTGCCGCGTCGTGGTGCCGCCCATGCAGTCGCTGGGAGGCGGCTACCGCGTCGCCTGCCATGCCGTGACAGGAGGGACGGTACAATGAGCGGAGCGGACACGGCACTTCTCGACGTGCGCGGCGTCAGCCGCAGCTTCTGGACCGGCGGGCTGCTGTCGCGGCGGCGGATCGATGCGGTCAAGGACGTCAGCTTCACCCTGACGGACGCGCGGCCGGAGATCTTCACGATCATCGGCGAGTCCGGCAGCGGCAAGTCCACGCTCGCCCGCATGATCCTGAACGGCATGACGCCATCGGACGGCAGCATCCGCTTCGGCGGCGAGGACCTGACGGCCATCCGCAAGACCCGCGACCGCATGCGCTTCATGAGCCGGGTGCAGCCGATCTTCCAGAACCCGTTCGAAAGCTTCAACCCGCTCAGCAAGGTCGACCGCTACCTGACCATGACCGCCCGGAACTTCACGGAGGCGCGGTCCCAGGCGGAAACCGACGCGGCATCCGACCGGGCGCTGCGCAAGGTCGGGCTGTCGCTGGCGGAGGTCAAGGACCGCTTCCCGCACGAGCTGTCCGGCGGCCAGCTTCAGCGCATCGCCATCGCCCGCGCGCTGATCCCCGGCCCCCGGCTGATCGTGGCGGACGAGCCGGTGTCGATGGTCGATGCCTCCCTGCGGGTCGCCATCGTCAACCTGTTCAAGGACCTGCGCGACGAGCTGAAGGTCTCGATCATCTACATCACCCACGACCTTGCGACCGCCTACTACATCAGCGACCGCATCATCATCATGCAGAAGGGCGAAGTGGTGGAAAGCGGCGACGCCCGCGCCGTGCTGGACAACCCGCAGCACCCCTACTCGATCCTGCTGAAGAACTCGGTGCTCTCGCCCGACGTACCCGAAGACGACGCCCCCGGCGGCGACGAGCCCCAATCCGCCATGCGGAACCGCACCGCCCGCTCCTACTGAAACCCAAAATCACCTTTCAGGAGACTACCCCATGTTGAAGGCTGAGGTTCTGATCGACCGCGACTTCGCGGTCGGAGCGACCGACCCGCGCCTGTTCGGCGCTTTCGTCGAACACCTTGGCCGCTGCGTCTACGGCGGCATCTTCGAACCCGGCCACGGGCAAGCCGACGAGCGCGGCTTCCGCCGCGACGTGATGGCGCTGGTCAAGGAACTGGCCCCGACGATCATGCGCTATCCCGGCGGCAACTTCGTGTCCGGCTACAACTGGGAAGACGGCGTCGGTCCGGTCGAAAACCGTCCGCGCCGGCTCGACCTCGCGTGGTTCTCGACCGAGCCGAACACCTTCGGCACCAACGAGTTCATCGACTGGTGCCGCGAAGCCGGGATCGAGCCGATGCTAGCCGTCAACCTCGGCACCCGAGGAGCAGACGCCGCCCGCCACTACCTGGAATACTGCAACCATCCCGGCGGCACGGCGCTGTCCGACCTCCGCCGCAGCCACGGCTGGGAACAGCCGCACGGCGTCAAGTTCTGGTGCCTGGGCAACGAGATGGACGGCCCCTGGCAGATGGAGACCAAGACTGCGACCGAGTACGGCCGCCTCGCCACCGAGACGGCGAAGATGATGAAGTGGACGGACTCGTCCATCGAACTGGCGGTTTGCGGTTCCTCCGCCCGCAACATGCCCACGTTCGGCGATTGGGAATACACGGTCCTCGACCACACCTTCGACCATGTCGAGTTCATCTCGCTGCACACCTACTTCAACAACTACGCCCACGACACGGCGGCCTTCCTCGCCAGCCCCGACCTGATGGACAGCTTCATCGACGAGGTCGTGGCGATCGCCGACGCGGTGGCGGCACGCCGCCGGTCGTCCAAGCGCATCATGCTCAGCTTCGACGAATGGAACGTCTGGTACCGCACCCGTGGCAAAGGCGAAGGCCGGGCGAAGCCGGGCTGGCCGGAAGCGCCGCAGATCCTGGAAGAGATCTACACGATGGAGGACGCCCTCACCTTCGGCGGCGCCTGCATCTCGCTGCTCAACCACGCCGACCGCGTCAAATCGGCCTGCCTCGCCCAGTTGGTCAACGCCATCGCACCGATCATGACGGAAACCGGCGGCCCGGCATGGCGGCAGACGATCTTCCATCCCTTCGCCCAGATGAGCAACCTGGGACGCGGCAACGTCCTGCGCTCGCAGGTGACTTCCCCGACCTATTCCGCCCGCTACTACGACCCGCGCGGCGCCGAGGAACTGTACTACCCGATGCCGGCGGTGCCCTATGTCAAGGTGGCGAGCGTCCATAACGAGGACGACAAGACGCTGACCCTGTTCGTCCTGAACCGCCATCTGGAGGAGTCCATCACGCTCGACCTCGACGCCCGAGGCTTCAGCGACCTGAGCCTGGACCACGCCCTGGAGCTGCGCCACGACGACCTACAGGCCACCAACACCAAAACCGCCCCCGACGCGGTCAGCCCCGTGGCGCTCGACGGCGTACAGGTCCGGGGAGGCCGCGTGCAGGCGACGCTGGCTCCGGCCTCCTGGAACGTCATCAGGCTGAAGACTCCGGGCTGAAGACGCCAGGATAAATCCAAAAGGCATCGGGCGCCGGCCGTCAGGTCGGTGCCCGTCGTTGTTAAGAAGGTAACTGCTTAATGAACTTTTATACCAGCGCGATTGAGGCTTGACCTTTAGGGTTGATATAATGGCCTCGAAGACGGATCGCTCATTCAGTCTTGCGCTGCTGATAACTGAACGAATGGCAGCTTGACAGCGTCCAACGCCTCGCCGAGGGCTGTGAGATCGACCAGCAAGTCGCGGGCGATCTCCAAGGTTTGCTCGACCGCTCTGGGAAAGAAGCGTGATAGGGACGGCGTCAATACCGCCACATGCGCGATATCGCAGCTCGCGCATAGAAGCCAGTATGACGATACAAAGCAGTCCTCTGCGTAGAGGATAATGGCATGGCTGCCTGGTCGGCCCATCGGAAGATGGGCAAGACCTGCACCGACAGGGGCTACGATGATCGATGCTTGGCGCAGCGCCCTGGCCTTCTCGCGCAGCGTCATCTCCTCGAAAAAGACCGTGCGGAATCCTCTAGCCTCCAGAAACGCCTTCAACTCCTGTTCATTCAGTATCCGGCGCCACGTAGCACGCTCACGCGAGATATAGAGGTGTTCGGCGGCCGGGCTGTCGAGGAGATGATCATCATCGGGGACAAGCTCTGCCACTACCCGAGCGACCCAAGGATCGTGCGAAATGTAGGTCGGGAAGACGCTGTAATCATAGTCCTCAACGTCGGATGGAACAAGAAGGCGTTCCGCCTGGATGTGGGCAGTTTCCCCGCACTCTCTGACTTTTTCCTGTGGCACACCCAACAGATCCAGGGCTTCTCTGTGCCAAGGCTCCAGCCGCCGAATGATTAAGGTGTCGATACTGTCGAACGGAATACCGGCCCAAGTCAACATGCGCATCCTAGGGATGCTTTCTAGAAGCCAATGGAAAACAGCGTCCGACCAAGCCTGAGGGATGACGGCTACAGTGCCGGGCAGGCGAGTGGGCGGTACAGGCGAAACGCTGCTCCAGGCGAACAGTGGACCATCGTTGCGGCAGAAATCTTCGGCGTAGCTCCCATCACTTGAAAACACCGCGTAGCCGAATGGTCCTATGATGCAGCGGCCTTCGGTGAAGGACGCAACGAATGGGGGGCGCCGCAGTTGTTCGCTACACGGCGGCGGGGGAGCCGGTGGAAGTGCCGGCATCACGCAAACGCCTCGTGCTGCGGCGCTGGCGTCGAAAATGCTGAAGGACGGCCCATAGGACGTAAAGGCATTCCGCCCAAGAACGGGAACCAGCGTGCCCCCTCGACAGATCTGTGACGCATTGCTGTAGCCGCGCTCCAGCAGTGCGTCAGCGACTTGGCTGCGGTTCGCGTCGGACAACGGATCGTGCCGCAATGACATTTCGGCGACGGTA
>DASQKT010000697.1:0-3136 GCA_035630415.1 Skermanella sp. | reverse complement strand
TCGGCCTCACGCCGGAACCACTCCGGATGCTGTTCGGCCAGTACCGAATCCTTGGCGGTGTGGTTGACCACCAGATCCAGCATGACGCGCATGCCGTGCTGTTCCGCCCGGCCGCAGAAGCCCCGGATCAGGTCGTCCGGGCTTTCGGAAGCGCCGTCCTGGAAGCGGTCGTGCAGCCGATACGGGTCCTTGACCGCGTAGAGGCTGCCGGAGAACCCTGGATAGTGGATGGGGTTGAGGAAGACCCAATCGAACTGCATGCCGGCAATACGCGCCAGATGCCCGGACCAATCCTGGACCGATCCGACCAGCAGCGGAAAGAGGTTGTAGATGCGTGGTCCGAGAGTCACTAGCCCATCCTCGTGTCGTTGACTTCCTGACGGCGATTGATTTTCACGGCAAAGCACGGTTCGATCGACCCGCGCTCGAGCCGCGCGCCTGCGGTCGTGCGCCCAACCGGCCCGACCCAACGTTTAACCAGCGCCACCAAGCTAAGGTTCCACACGCGAGAGGCGACCCTTATGTCCCGTACCGAGATCAAGCCCGGCAAATCCAAGATCCGCCTGCGCAAGCTGGACCAGGGCACGGAGCGGTTCGCCGACAAGTCGGCTTACGAGAAGCGGCTGAAGTCGCTTCAGGAAGAGATGCTGCATATCCAGCAGACCTATTGGCACGAGAAGCGCCGGGCTGTGCTGGTGTTCGAAGGCTGGGATGCCGCCGGCAAGGGCGGCGCCATCCGCCGCATCACGGAGCAACTGGACCCGCGCGGCTTCCACGTCTGGCCGATCAGCGCGCCGACCGCCGCCGAGCAGGGCAAGCACTATCTATGGCGCTTCTGGCAGCGGCTGCCGGAGCCGGGCACCTTCTCGATCTTCGACCGCTCATGGTACGGCAGGGTGCTGGTGGAGCGGGTCGAAGGCTTCGCCAAGCCGAAGGAATGGAAGCGCGCCTATGACGAAATCAACGAGTTCGAGCGCCTGCTGATCGACGACGGCGCCCGCATCGTCAAGCTGTTCTTCCACATCACCGAGGAAGAACAGCTCGCTCGCTTCCGCGAACGCCTGACCAACCCCTACAAGCGCTGGAAGCTGACCGAGGAGGATCTGCGCAACCGCTCCCGCTGGGTCGATTACATGGATGCCGCCGAGGACATGTTCGACAAGACCTCGACGGTCGCGGTGCCGTGGCATCCGATCGCCGCCGACAGCAAATGGCACGCCCGCGTCGAGTCCCTGGAGATCATCACGGCGGCACTGAGGGACGGCGTCAACATCGCCCCGCCGCCGGTCGATCCGAAGGTGATCGAAACGGCGGCCGAACTGCTCGGCATCCATGTCAGCGGGCATGACGAGGAGGTGATGAAGGGGTAGGCGCGACGGGAGGAAGGGGCTGCGGGAGATAAAATCCGGAAGGTTGTCGTTCTCTCGCTGAAAAACCGGTCTTCGGTCTAGCCAATTTTTCTCAAAGGGGGTAGTTTCCGGCGCTGATTGAGAAAATGGGCTTCAAATGTGACCGTAAAAATCCACCCTGCGTCAGGCACTATCGTCCGCGTTGATCTAACCGAGGGATTTCGCGAACCTGAAATGCGCAAGCGGCGGCCCGCTATCGTCCTATCTCCACTCATTCCCGGTCGTAACACACTTTGTACAATTGTGCCGCTGAGTACATCGACGCCAAAAATCGTCTTGCTACACCATATGCAGTTAACTCTCGACCCGCCACTGCCGTACCCCTATGACGAGCCTACGATGTGGGTAAAGGGCGATATCGTCCTTACCGTGGCCTTCCATCGCCTTCGACTGCTTTTCAAGCAATGGGAAGGTGGTGAGCGCGTTTACGATGTACGCGTTCTGGATGCCGCGACGATGGAGCAGGTGCGGGCTTGCGTGCGCGCGGGTATTGGCGTTTGAGATTGACGATGGCCTGAAGGTAAACTATCTATTGTGTGTCGCCGGTTTTGCCGGCACTTAAGTCCAGCTGGTCTGGCCGCTTTGGTTGGGTGATCGCAAACCTGCCTTGGTGTCAGCAAAACCCCGCTTCGGCGGGGTTTTGTGCTTTCTGCGGTAGCCTACGGCAGATGATCATCCCCCTCAGTGACTCCGGTCCACCGTCTGCGTCGCCATCGGGCGGTCCATCAGCGGCTGGATGATGTGGGCCAGCGACTTCAGCAACTGGGCGGGCAGGGCGCTGGTGAACTTGTAGCGGGCGGCTTCCGGACCGGCGACGTGGGCGGTGATGGTGCCGAAGAAGCGGTCGCCGACGAAGAAGACGAAGGTCGCGGTCCGGGCCATCACGCGGTCGGCGTAGCGGTGGTCGCCGGTGCCGGTCTTGCCGCCCATCACCAGGGGAGCGCCGTCCGGCCCCATGAAGGCGCCGCGCACCCGGCGGGCGGTGCCGTTCTCGACGACGTCCTGGAGAGCGCGGCGGACGGTCGCGGTGATCTCCGGCGCCAGGACGCGCTCGCCCGGCTTCTGCTCGAAGCCCAGGACCGCTTCATAGGGCGTGCCGGTCGCGAAGTGCATGCGCTCGACCCGTAGCGTCGGCAGCCTGATGCCGTCGGAGACGATGATGCCCATCAGGTCGGCCAACGCGCCGGGACGGTCGGCCGAGCTGCCGATCGCCGTCGCATAGGACGGCGTCAGGCTATCGAACGGATAGCCCAGCCGTGCCCAGGACTTGTGGATGCGCTGGAAGGCCTCCGCCTCCATCAAAATTCGGATGCGGGTATCCTGCGCCTGCTTGCGGCTGGTCTTGAACAGCCACGCGTAGGTTTCCTGCCGCTCGTCGGCGCTGGCCGCAAGGACTTCGCTCCGCTTGGCTTCAGGATGGCCCTGGAGATATTCGACCAGCCAGAGCTGAAGCGGGTGGACGCCGGTGATGTAGCCGCGGTCGGCCAGGTTCCACTTGTCCTTCGCGTATTTGTCGAACAGTCGCTCCAGGATTTGGGGGCTCAGCTCCGCCTTGGGTAGCCGGTCGCTCATGAACTGCGTGAACTCGGCGAGGCTGGCCTTGGGCTTGACCGACAGGAAAGCGGTGGCGAGCCGGTGCGGCGCCGGGCGGACGCGGGTCGCCAGCAGGGCCAGGGCTTCGTCCGGGGTCTTCTCGCGGTAATCGGTGTAGAACCGGTTCAGGAAGT
>DASQKT010000696.1:0-3568 GCA_035630415.1 Skermanella sp. | reverse complement strand
TGACTTCAAGCACTCGACTTGTATGCGGCCCGTCAAGGCCACCCTTCGTCTGTTTCGACAACCCTATCGATTGATAGCCCGGACGCCGGCACGTGACCACTTTTTTGTTCAGGCCTCGGAACAATCGCCGCCCCGCCGGTTTTAAGATGCCGGAGTGGTCCGCTTTGTTCACCCCTGACTTCAATGTTCCTTAAACCTTATTGATGGTCATGTTCCCAAATCGCTTTTCGGCCCAATTCTCGTCCGATCCCCGTATGATGGCGGTGAAATCCGGCCATCAGGCTCAGGTCATGATCATGGAAGACGAGCCGCTGGTGGCGCTGGAACTTCAGATCCTGGTCGAGGACATGGGCCACCATGTCTGCGCCGTGGTCGATACCGAAGCGGAAGCGGTGCGTCAGGCCGATGCGACACTGCCGGACCTCGTGATCGCCGATATCCAGCTTCGGCAGGGAAATGGGGTCAGGGCGATGGAACGCATAGCGGGAAGGAGGGAAGTTCCGGTAATATTCGTCTCGGGCAACCAAACCTTCACCCCCAACCCGCAGATCCGGACTGCCCGTTTCATTGCCAAACCCTTCCGCGTCGAAAACCTTCGGAAAGCAGTTGCCGACATCATCGCTGGCGCCGAGTGAAATTCACGGCCGCTGGACGCTGATTCGTCCGGGCCGAACCGCCAGCGCCATCTATCTCAGCATCTTCGCGATGCTGGTCATCGTCACCGCCGTCTCGTGGCTGATCTACGACAGCCGGCGCAACCTCGTGCTCGAAGCCGAGCGCACGACCGGCAACGCCGCCTTCTTCCTGGCCGACCACGCCACCCGCCTGTTCGAAGCCTCCGATCTGGCCTTGCTGGAAGCAAGCAACGCCGTCAAATCGACCGACTGGGATTCGCTCTCCAAGGATCTGCTTCTATGGGAACGGCTGAAGGGTCTGAGCGACCGGTTCCCCTATATCGACAATATCTGGCTGAACGACAGCACCGGCGATCTGAGGATGAGCACGGTAGCACTCCCGACCCCGCCGAGCAGCGCCGCCGACCGGGACATCTTCTTGGCCCATAAGGAGACGGACAGCGGCTTGTTTGTCGGTTCGCTGATCATCGGCCGCGTGACCAACAAGCCCACGTTCCTGCTGAGCCGCCGGCTCTCGGCCGAGGACGGCAGCTTTCGCGGCGTCGTCTCGCTGACGATCGACCTTGAATACTTCACCTCCTTCTACGGATCGCTGGACCTTCGACTCGACCCTGTCATCACGATGCGGAGAGCGGCGGACGGCTCCATCCTGACGCGCGTAGCATCAGGACAGCCTGCCCCCCTGCCAGACCTGCCGCTGCCGGCGGGCTCGGTTGCCGGCATGACGACGCTGTCGCATGTCGCGGATTGGACAAGCCCGGTCCATGCCTTCCGCAAGGTCGAGCGCCTGCCCCTCTATATCAGCGTCGCCGTTCAGAACGAGCACATCACCCGCGCCTGGATATCGGAGATCTGGATCTACTGGGTGGTCGCGGGCGCCGCCGGCATGGCGCTCTGGCCGCTATCGACCATGGCGATCCGGCAGGCCAACGCGGACCGGGAGATGAAGCGCACGCTGGAGCAGCGGGTGGAGGAGCGCACCAGGCAGCTTACCGCCGCCAATGCCCAGTTAGAGACGCTGTTCCAGGAGGTTCACCACCGGGTCAAGAACAACCTTCAGGTGATAACCTCCCTGCTGCGCCTTCAGGCCGCGCGTTCATCGGACCAGGAGACGAAGGAGTCGCTTCAGAAGAGCGTGGACCGGGTCCACGCCATGAGCCTCGTCCACCACCTGCTCTACAGCTCCAAGGAGTTGACCGACGTCGATTTCGCGACGTATCTTGGGCAGCTCTCCGACAACCTGCAAAGCGCTTATGGGACGGAAGGCCAGGTAGCGGTCCGCATCGATGTCGGCAATGCTTGGTTCCCGCTGAACCACGCCATCCCGCTCTGCCTGATCGTCAACGAAGTGCTGTCGAACGCCTTCAAACACGGCTTTCCCGATAGCCGTTCCGGCACGATCCGCATCGCCCTGACCGATGTGAACGGCGGCTTCCGCGAACTGGTGATCGCCGACGACGGCATCGGGCTGCCGGCAGGCTTCGACGTAGCGAAAGGCAAGGGCCTGGGCATGCAGATCATCCGGTCGCTGGCGGGTCAGCTCGGCGGAGCAGCGGCGTTCGAGAACAGCCCCGGCGCCACATTCAGGATGAGGTTCAACCCGGATTCAGAAACTCACGCGTCGTCCTGACCGCCTCCGCCAGACCGACGCGCTGCATCTCCACCCCCTCGGGGAAGGCGCCCGCCAGCCGGGACGGCATCATCGGGTCGAGCAGGACGAACACCCCCGTATCGTCGGCCCGCCGCACCAGCCGCCCAAACGCCTGCTTCAGCCGCAGGCGCGTGATCATGTCGTCGTACCGCTTCCCCCCGAAAGCCTCGCGCCGGGCGCGGTGCAGGATGTCGGGACGGGGCCACGGCACCCGGTCGAACACGATCAGGCGAAGCGACCGTCCCGGCACGTCCACGCCGTCCCTGACCGCGTCGGTGCCGAGCAGGCAGGCCTGCTCCTCCCCCCGGAAGATATCGATCAGGGTCGAGACGTCCAGCCCATCGACATGCTGGCCGTAGAGCGGCAGCCCCGCCAGTTCCAGCGGCTCGGCGATCCGCTGGTAGACCGCGCGAAGCCGGCTGATCGCCGTGAACAGCCCCAGCGCTCCGCCGCCCGCCGCCAGAAACAGTTCCCGATAAGCCGCCGCGACCTGGACCAGATCGTCCTTCCGCACGTCGTTGACGACCATGACCCTGGTCCGCGCCGGATAGTCGAACGGTGACGGCACGCTGGCCCGGAGCGCCGGCCACGCCATATGGACCGCTCCCGTCCGGACCGAAGCCGCCAGCCAGTCCTGCTCGACATCGCCGGTGCCGTCCGTCAGCGTCGCGGAGGTCACGACCATGCCATGCGCCTGAGATCCCACGGTGGCGACGAATGGTATCGTCGGGTCGACGTAGTGCCGGTACATCCCGACATCCATATCGCGGCCATCCTGCCGCTCGATCCCGCACCAATCCACGAAGCCGGGAGAAGTCGGCTGCCCGACGCATTTCAGCATGTCGCGCCAGCCCTTGAGCGTCACGCTGCCGCGCCGCTGGAGGCTCCGGCAAACCGCCTCGATCCTGCGTCGCGTGTCGCTGTCCAACTCCGCCGCCTCGTTGTCGAGCCGGGCCGCCAGACGCTTCGCCAATTCCTCCAGCGGGGTCTGGAGACGGCCCAAGGCCTTCTCAAGCTCCTGAGCCGCGGCGGTCAGACCTTCCACCGGCTCGATGGTTTCCGTCTCAAGGCTGTAGAAGCTGTCGCGGCCATGGGCGCGGGCCAGAACCTGACCGTGGACCATCAGCAGGAAGGTTTCCGCGGCCCCGGCCGGCGCCTGATCGTTCAGGCGGTTGGCCCAGCCCTCGCCGGGGAGAGTCCGTGCGGCCTGAACGACCTCATCGACCAGCGCCTGGGCATCCTCGTCGGTCGCCACCAGATCCTCGACCCGGCGCTTGAGGCC
>DASQKT010000695.1:0-3495 GCA_035630415.1 Skermanella sp. | reverse complement strand
CGCCCGTCCCACGACGCCGGCGAGATAGCGGGCAAGCGCGGTCGCTCCTTCCCGCGTCAGATCGTTCACCTCGATCTTCAGGTCCTGGGGCATCAACTCGCGGATCACGACCCCGGTTTCCATCAGGCGGGCGGGGATCATCCGTTCGCCCAAGTGCGGCGACAAGGCTCTTGCACCGGTCACGACGCGGACGGCGTTGTCGCGTGGCATCGACACGCCGGCGGCGCGCGGTGCGGCGGCGGTGACTCCTTCCTTGACATCGATCAGTCGAAGCGCCGACTCCCTGCCCTCGCCGACCCGCAGCATGACCGCGTAGCGCAGGCGTCCGAGCGAACTGCACCCCTTCATCCAGTAAGCGGCATCGACCACTTCGATCGCATCGCCGGCATCGTGGTCCTGGATGCTGGCTATCCTGGACCGCAGGTCCGGCTGAGCGAAGAGATCGTGCAAGGCGGAGCGTTCGTCGCGTGTCAGTGCCCAGAACCTTTTCCCGAGGGGCACTACCGGCTTCACCGTTTCCAGGCGTTCCTCCGCCAGATGGCGCCAGCGGCGGCGGACCGACTGCTCAAGAAGGCCCTGGATCATCCTGGGACGGTAACTCTTGTCCCGCTCGCGCTCGAACGATCCGGCAAGCGCCTTTTCGTAGCCCGAGACCATGTGCTCGAGGACCTGGGCGGTCGTCACTCCGGGCAGGTCGGAGCCCCGCGCCGCCGACGCCAGCGACAATGCCAGCCTGATCAGGTCATGCGCCGGATTGCCGATCACCGTCTGGTCGAGGTCGCGGATCTGCACCGCCACGCGTCCCTTGGCATCGGCCAGCGGACCGAGGTTTCCGACATGGCAATCGCCGCAGATCCAGACCGGCGGACCGTCAGGGACTTTCCCGCTGCTGCTTTCCAGCCACTCGTAGAACTTGACGGTGCTGCCCCGGACATAGGCGTGGGCCGAGCGCGCCATCTTGAGATTGCGGGTCCGGATCAGCGTTTCCGCGCGTTCCTCCGGCGCCGTCATGGCCGCCCCCCGTTATCGCTCGCGGGCAGGCTGCAACATCTGGTTTTATTGGGTTCGGTCATGATGCGCTCCATTTACCAGCACAACACCTTGCCGGCCTGGGCCGTTCACAACATTAAATGTAGTTAATCAACGTGCTGGCGAGCGGCAGCCGGCGCCTCAGCCCTGCCGGCTCGGTTCCGGGCCGCGCGTGGTGTCGCGGCCGGCGACCGGGGCCAGGGCTACGGCCGCCATGGTTTCGGCCGACTGGTAGAGCGCCTCCATCAGCAGGTGGTCCTGAAGGCCTTCCTCGCCCGGTGTCCGGGGGACGCGGTTTTCCTTGACGCAGGACGCCATGTGGTCGATTTCCAGGGCGAACTGGTTCTGCTGGGGCAGGCGGACGGTGTCGATCACCTCCGCCTTGCCGCCGCGATGGGCGACGCGCATCTGCTGGCCTTCGTAGGCGAAGGCGTTTTCCAGGTCGATCCAGCCTTTTTCCAGCCGGACCCGCAGGTCCTTGCTTTCATGGGCGCCGTAGCTGGTCGTGCAGTTGGCGATAGTGCCGGACGGGAAACGCAGCATGAAGCCCATCGTTTCCTCGACCTCGCGGTACCGGTCGTCGCCCGGCGGATTGAAGATGCGGGCGAAGACTTCCACCGGCTCCTCGCCGGTGATCGCGCGGGCGGTGTTGAGGCAGTAGAGGCCGATGTCGGGCAGCGCTCCGCCGCCGGCCAGCGCCTTGTCGAAGCGCCACTGGTCGCCGGATCCCATGACCTGGGTGTTGGTCGCCTCGATGAAGCGGGCGGCTCCCATCTCGCCGGAGCGCACCCGCTGGATGACGTCCCTGTTGTAGGGCTCGTACTGGCAGCGGTAGGCCACCATCAGCCGCACGCCGGCGTCCTTGCAGGCGGCGATCATCTCGCGGGCCTGTCCGGACGACACCGCCATCGGCTTCTCGCACATGACATGCTTGCCCGCCTTGGCGGCGCGGATGACGAAGTCGCGGTGCAGGCCGTTGGGCAGCACGACGTAGACGACCTGGACCTCCGGGTTTTCGGCGATCCGGTCGAAGTCGTCGTAGGCATAGACGGACGATTCCTTGATGCCGTGCTGCGCCGCGACGACCTTGGCCTTTTCCGGAGAGCCGGAGACGACGGCGACAGGACGCGCCATCTTGCACTCCGCGAAGGCGGGCAGAAGCTGTTCCAGCGACAGCCGGCCGAGGCCGACGATCGCGAAGCCGACGCGCTCGCCGGGCGGCAGCGGGGCGGGCGGCGGCGGCGATGGCCGGTCGGCCTCGCCCCGCCAGTTCTCGAAAACCACCTTGCCGCCTTCGACCTTGCCACGGTCCAGCGGGGTTGGCCCCGGCAGGCCGGAACCGGTCGAAGTGGCAGCCATCGCGGGGCCGGCGACAGCGGTGAGCAGTCCGACCGATCCGGTCTGAAGCAAGCTGCGGCGGGAGAGCCGGGGAATCTCGAGAACCATGGAAATCACGACCTTACCAAGCGTGAACGGGAACCCTGCCGCCAACAGTGCGGCGCCTGAATGGGTTCCGGATCGTCAGGCCGGTCCGTTTCTCACGGAAACGCGAAAGACCGGCATTTCCAGGTTGACGCCCTTCAGATGGGCCATCCGGCGCTCGACGGTGAAGCCTTCCAGAAGCTGCTCGACGCCGGGATAGTCGTGGATCTCCTGGCTCAGATAGATCTCCTCGGCCTGGGCGAGGCTTTGAATGCGCGCCGCGATGTTGACCGCCTGCCCGAAGTAGTCGAGCCGGTCGTTCAAGGTGACCGCGATCGAGGCGCCCTTGTGCAGGCCGATCTTCAGGATCATCAGCCGGTCGCTGTGGTCGCGGTTGAAGCCTTCCATCTCGTCGAGCATCGCGACGGCCGCCTTGACCGCGTCGGCAGGGTTCATGAAGGCCGCCATGACGGCGTCGCCGATCGTCTTGATGACGGTGCCGTTGTTGGCCGCCGTCACGTCCTGAAGCCGGTCGAAATGCTGCTGCACCAGTGAAAAGGCGTTGAGATCGCCGATCCTGTCGTACAGCGCGGTGGACCCTTTGAGATCGGTGAACAGCAGGGTGATGTCCTTGACGCCGATCCCCTCGGAAGCCCTGATCACCTCGGACCGGAACAGGGTGCGGAAGGTATGGGAGGTGAGCAGCCTCTTGCCGGTCAGGAAGGGCCTGAACTGAAGGTTGGGGTGCGAGAAACCTTCCGGAACCGTGGAAATCCCGATCAGGCGGCGGCGGTCGGAGGCGTTGCGGAGTTCCAGGGCGATCATGCCCGGAGCGATCCGGCCGTCCGCCGGCTCACATGATTTCTCGTGATACTGGATGGTCATGGACTGGGGCGCCGATGCCGGTTCACCGGCGATAGCGACTTCGAAACCCGCGTCGCTGTCGAAATCCCAGCCGATCATCGTTCCACATCCGGCCTCGATATTGATCCGCGCGGTCGAATGCGGCGGCAGGAAGCGAACGTCCCGAGTGGCCGCTTTGAA
>DASQKT010000694.1:0-7983 GCA_035630415.1 Skermanella sp. | reverse complement strand
CCAGCATCAAGTCATCAGTTCGATATAGCGGGCGATAGCGGGTCCCGGATGGTCGTCGGCGACGACGCGGCCGCCGTCGAACACCAGCACGCGGTCGAACCCGCCGAGCAGGTCAAGGTCATGGGAAATGAAGATGGCGGTCTGCGGCAGCCCTGCGACGATTTCCACGATCTTCCGCTTGTTGCGCAGGTCCAGCAGCGTCGTCGGCTCGTCAAAGACGACATAGGCCGGCTCCATCACCAGAACGGAGCAGATCGCCAGAAGCTGCTTTTGGCCGCCGCTCAGCAGATGCGCCGAGCGGGTCCGGTGTTCGGTCAGGCCGTAGCGGTCGAGCACGGCGGTCACCCGGCGCGAGATTTCCGCCTTGTCCAGCTTCAGGTTCTTGAGCCCGAAGGCGATATCCTCTTCCACCGTGGGATAGACGATCTGCGTGTCCGGGTCCTGGAACACGAAGCCGACTTTCCGGCGCACCGCCTTGCCTTCCGTCCTTGTGTCCAGGCCATCGACCGTCACCGTCCCCTCGTCCGGAATGACAAGCCCGTTGAGCAGACGCGCAAAGGTGCTCTTGCCGGAGCCGTTGGCCCCGACGACGGCCACCCGCCGTTCCGCTATGGACAGCGATACGTCGCGCAGCACCGGATGATCGCCGAACCTGTGGCTCACCTGTTTAAGTTCGATCATCGGTGAATATGCCCAATCCGTGGCCGGCTGAAACTTTAGGCCGCTACTGCCACGGAGAATTGTTAAGAATCAAGGGGTTTGAAATCCGTTACGATGCGAATGCTCAAAATGACGCCAGCCGTGGTGCCAGGGTAGGCAAAAATCCGATGATTGCATGCACGATCTCACTGCACGCCCTGGATTTCAGCGCCTTCTTCGCTTGGCATCAACCTTGCACTCGCCCATGCCCTAGCAGCTAGGGTTCCGGCTGGACAGGTTTGACACACCCGTCCGGTGTTACTGGTCCGAGAGCAGCGACCCGTTCGGTGAACAGCGGACGGGCACACGGCGGGACAAAAGCCCGGGAGGTCTCAAACACGGAGGATGTTGCTCCGATGGGACGTCCCATTGCCCGGCACTCCTCCTATGCCTGAGGTGTGGCCATGGCAACCGTTCGCCCCGACCTGCTATATCAAGATCAATTCGACGGCGGCAAACACTGGTCGTTTACGCTGAAGCGTGGAACGGTCCTGCGCCTGATCGACCGTGAGGGCGGCGCCAATGTCGGCATGCTGTTCTACAATCCAAGCAATCTGCTGGAGCGCTACAACGCACCCGACACGCTGAAATGTCAGCACACGTTCAAGCTGACCGCCGGCCATTGCCTGTACTCCGACATGGGGCGGATCTTCTGCTCGATCGTTGAAGATACTGCCGGCTGGCACGATACCGTCTGCGGCAACTCCACCAAGGCGCAAGTCGCGGAAAAGTGGGGCCGCAAGACCTACCAGGAATACCGCAACGACTGGACCCAGAACGGCCATGACAGCTTCATGGTCGAATCCGCCAAGTACGGCATGGGACGGCGCGATCTGGCGGCCAACGTCAACTGGTTCAGCAAGGTCCGCACCGAAGACGATGGCTCCCTGGTGTTCGACGACTCGCAGGCCAAGGCAGGCGCCCATGTCGATCTGCGGTTCGAGATGGACACACTGGTCCTGTTCCATACCTGCCCGCATCCGATGAACCCTGCCGCCGAATATCCCCGCAAGGGCATCGCAGTCGAAGTCTACCGGGGCGAGCCGGTGGCGGAGGACGATCTGTGCCTCAACAGTCGACCCGAGAACGGGCGCGGCTTCGCCAACAATCACCTTTATCACCTGTGCGGCTGAGCGGATCGGGAACCGAAACGATGACCAAGAAAAGCACCCTGTCACCCGATGCCGCCAGCTACCGCAAGGTCGTTCCCGCCGGTGACTACTGGATTCACAAGGTTCAAGTCGGCCAGATCTTCCGCATCATCGATCTGGAAGGCAATCAGGCTGCTGACACCCTGTTTTACAGCGCCGCCGATCCCGCGGAGCGCTACAGCGCCGTTGATACCATCCGCGAGCAGCGCAACGTCTATCTCAGCGTCGGTACCAGGCTGATGTCCACGGCTGGCAATCCCATGCTGGAGATCGTCGCCGACACGGTGGGCCGGCACGACACGCTGGGCGGCGCCTGCTCGACCGAGAGCAACACCGTCCGCTATGCGCTGGAGAAGAAGTGCATGCATGCTTGCCGCGACAGCTATCTGCTGGCGGTGGCCGAGCACGAGGAATTCGGCCTGACCAAGCGGGACATCACCCACAACATCAATTTCTTCATGAACGTGCCCGTCACCCCGGACGGCGGCTTGACCTTCGCCGACGGCGTCAGCGGGCCGGGCGAGTATGTCGAGATGCGGGCCGAGATGGACGTGATCGTCCTGATCTCCAACTGCCCGCAGCTCAACAACCCCTGCAACGCCTACAACCCGACACCGATCGAGGTGCTGGTCTGGGACGCGGCGGCATAGGGGGAAAACCACCATGTTCAGAAAAGTCCTGATCGCCAATCGCGGCGAGATCGCCTGCCGCGTGATCCGAACGCTGGATCGGATGGGGATAGCCTCCGTCGCGGTCTATTCCGAAGCCGACCGGCATTCGCTGCATGTCTCCATGGCCGGCGAGGCGGTTTGCATCGGGCCGGCTGCCGTTTCCGAAAGCTACCTCGACGCCGACCGCATCCTGGAAGCGGCGCGCGTCACCGGCGCGGAAGCGATCCATCCAGGCTATGGCTTCCTGTCGGAAAACCCCAGCTTCGCCGAGGCCTGCGCCGAGGCCGGCATCGTCTTCATCGGTCCGACGCCCGACCAGATGCGGGCGTTCGGGCTGAAGCATACCGCGCGCCGGATCGCCCAGGACAGCGGCGTGCCACTGTCACCCGGCAGCGGATTGCTAGCCGACGCCGAGGAGGCGGTGCGGGCTGCCGACAGCATCGGCTATCCGGTGATGATCAAGAGCACCGCCGGAGGCGGCGGCATCGGCATGCAGCTCTGCCGCGACCCGTCACAGCTTGCTCCCATGTTCGAGGCGGTGTCCCGGCTGTCGCGCAACAACTTCAAGGAATCCGGCGTCTATCTGGAAAAGTTCGTCGAGCACGCCCGCCATATCGAGGTGCAGATCTTCGGCGACGGGCGCGGCAGCGTGGTTGCACTGGGCGAGCGGGATTGCTCGGCGCAGCGACGCAACCAGAAGGTGATCGAGGAAACCCCCGCTCCTGCCCTGTCCAACGACCAGCGGCAAGCGCTGTTCGACGCGGCGGAGCGGCTGGGCCGCGCCGTCGGCTACCAGTCCGCCGGGACGGTCGAGTTCATCTACGACACATCCGCGAGCCAGTTCTATTTCCTGGAGGTCAATACCCGGCTTCAGGTCGAGCACGGCGTCACCGAGGAAGTGACCGGCGTCGATCTGGTGGAGTGGATGATCGTCCAGGCCGCCGGAGAGCCCCTTCCGTTGGCGGCACACGCCCGATGCGCCGAGGGCGCTTCGATCCAGGTCCGCGTCTATGCCGAAGACCCCGGCCGAGCCTTCCGCCCCTCCGCCGGTATCCTGACCGAAGCGATCTTCCCCCTGGATGCACGGGTGGAAACTTGGGTCGAGCGCGGGACGGAGGTAACGCCGTTCTACGATCCGCTGCTGGCCAAGATCATCGTGCGGGGCAGCACCCGAGCCGACGCCATCGCCAAGCTGCGGGCAGCGCTGGACGGTTGCCGTCTCGACGGCATCGAGACCAATCTCGGCTACCTGCGCCAGTTGGCCGCCAACCCGCTGTTCGCCGAGGGCGGCTTCACGACGCGCTATCTCGATACCGTGACCTACAAGGCTCGGTCCATAGAGGTCATCACGCCCGGTACCCTGACCAGCGTGCAGGACTATCCGGGGCGCGTCGGCTACTGGGAAGTCGGCGTGCCGCCGTCGGGTCCGATGGACCCGCTGGGCTTCCGGCTGGGCAACCGACTGCTGGGCAATCCGGAAGGCACGGCCGGACTGGAAATGACCGTCTCCGGACCGACGCTGAAGTTCAACAGCGATGCCGTGGTCTGTCTGGCGGGGGCCGGGATGCCGGCCTCACTGGATGGCGAAACGGTGCCGTTCTGGCAGCCCGTATCCATCCCCTCCGGTGCGACACTTCGGGTAGGTGCGGCGACCGGAGCCGGGTGCCGTGCCTATCTCCTGGTCCAGGGCGGCATCGATGTGCCCGAATATCTCGGCAGCCGGTCCACTTTTACCCTGGGCAAGTTCGGCGGTCATGGCGGACGGGCGCTGATGCCCGGCGACATCCTGCATATCGGAAACGAGGCCGCCGGAGAAGCACTGCCGCTGCCTGCTGCCCTGATCCCGGAATACGGCCACACCTGGGAAATCGGCGTCCTCTATGGTCCCCAGGGAGCGCCCGATTTCTTCACTGAAAACGACATCGCCACGTTCTTCGCGTCGGACTGGGAAGTCCATTACAACTCCAGCCGTACGGGCGTCCGGCTGATCGGACCCAAGCCGGAATGGGCACGCAAGGACGGCGGCGAAGCGGGCCTGCACCCGTCCAACATCCACGACAACGCCTATGCCATCGGCACCATCGACTTCACCGGCGACATGCCGGTCATCCTGGGGCCGGACGGGCCGAGCCTGGGCGGCTTCGTCTGCCCGGCGACCATCGTGCAGGCCGAGCTTTGGAAGATCGGCCAGTTACGCCCCGGCGACCGGGTCCGCTTCCGCCGCCTGACCGCTGCCAAGGCCGCACGCCTTGAAGACGCCCAGGACGCCGCCATCGCGACGCTTCGCCCGGTCGATCCCGCCAGCCTGCCGCAGCGTCGCGGTACCGGCTCCGACGATGCGGTGCTGCACCGGCTTCCGGCGGTTCCGGGCGGCGAGGATGTCGTCTACCGGCGTTCAGGCGACCGCTATCTGCTGGTGGAATACGGTCCGCTGGTGTTGGACTTGAACCTGCGCTTCCGCGTCCATGCCCTCCAGCAGCACCTCAAGGCCGCCGCCCTGCCCGGCATCCTGGACCTGACGCCCGGCATCCGCTCGCTCCAGATCCACTACGACAGCCGGGAACTGGCGCTGACGGATCTGCTCGACCACCTGATCGCCGCCGAGCGTGCCCTGCCCGCCATCGACGACTTGGAAGTGCCGACCCGTATCGTCCACCTGCCGCTATCCTGGGACGACGAGGCGACCCGGCTCGCCATCTCCAAATACATGCAGTCGGTACGGGCAGACGCTCCCTGGTGCCCGAGCAATATCGAGTTCATCCGCCGCATCAACGGGCTGGACGATATCGAGGCGGTCAAGGAGATCCTGTTCGACGCCAGCTATCTGGTCATGGGTCTGGGCGACGTCTACCTCGGCGCTCCCGTGGCGACCCCGGTCGATCCCCGTCACCGGCTGGTCACGACCAAGTACAACCCGGCCCGCACCTGGACGCCGGAGAACGCCGTCGGCATCGGCGGCGCTTATCTCTGCGTCTATGGCATGGAAGGACCGGGCGGCTACCAGTTCGTCGGGCGGACCTGCCAGATGTGGAACACCTACCGGGACACGGCGGAGTTCCCGCCCGGCCAAACTTGGCTGCTGCGCCACTTCGACCAGATCCGCTTCCATCCCGTATCCCATGACGAGCTGCTGGCCTTCCGCGCCGATTTCCTCCAGGGCCGGGCCTCGCTGAAGATCGAGGAAACCACCTTCCGCCTGCGCGACTACCGCCGCTTCCTGGAAGACAACAGCGCCTCGATCGAAGCCTTCAAAGCCACTCAGCAAGCCGCCTTCGAGGCCGAACGCGCCCGCTGGGAGGCATCCGGGCAGAACATCGCCGCTTCGATCGAACCAGCGGCCGATGCCGGCTTCGACGCGGCGGCCGACCTGCCGGACGGCGGCGAGGCGATTTCCAGCCCGGTCTCCGGGAGCATCTGGAAGATCGCCGGAGCGGCGGGCGGAGCGGTCAAGGCGGGCGATGTCCTCGTGATCGTTGAATCCATGAAGATGGAGATCGCCGTCTCCGCTCCCGCCGATGGGACGCTGATCGAGATCCGCTGTGCCGAGGGTCAGGCGGTCTCGCTGGGACAGCCGCTCGCCGTCTTCATCCCCACGGCGGCCTGAGTTTCACACGCACCAATAAACGCCAACAGAACCAGAGGAGCCTTCCGTATGCGGACCCTGTTCAAACGAGCGATCATCGGCCTGACCGTGGCAATAGCCCTGATTGCGGTGCAATCACCCGCCATTGCGGCGGAAAAGACAGCGTTCCGGATCGCATGGTCGATCTATGCGGGCTGGATGCCCTGGGGCTATGCCGCCGACAGCGGCATCATGAAGAAGTGGGCCGACAAGTACGGTATCTCGGTCGAAATCGTGCAGATCAACGACTATGTGGAATCGATCAACCAGTACACCGCCGGGGCCTTCGACGGCTGCGTCATGACCAACATGGACGCGCTGACGATCCCGGCCGCCGGCGGCGTCGACTCGACGGCGCTGATCTCAGGCGATTACTCCGACGGCAACGACGGCGTGGTGCTGAAGGGCGGCAAGAGCCTGAAGGACATCAAGGGCCAGAACGTCAATCTGGTCGAGCTGTCGGTCTCCCACTATCTGCTCGCCCGCGCGCTGGACACCGTCGGCATGTCGGAGCGGGATGTCCGGGTCGTCAATACCGCCGATGCGGACATCGTCTCCGCCTTCGTCTCGCCGGATGTAACCGCGACGGTGACCTGGAACCCGCAGCTCAGCGAAGTGCGGAAGGCCGAAGGTGCGGCCATGGTATTCGACAGCAGCAAGGTCCCCGGCGAGATCATCGACCTGATGGTCGTCAATACCGAGACCCTGAAGCAGAGCCCCGCCCTGGGCAAGGCGCTGGTCGGCGCGTGGTACGAGACGCTGGCGCTGATGAAGGACGGCGGTCCGAAAGGCATCGAGGCGCTGACCGCCATGGCGACCGCGTCCGGCACCGATCTGGAAGGCTACAAGTCGCAGCTTGCCACCACGAAGATGTTCTACACGCCCGCCGAGGCCGTTGCCTTCGCGACCAACCCGGATCTGGTCAAGAGCATGGATCTGGTCCGCACCTTCTCCTTCGATCACGGGCTGCTGGGTGAAGGAGCCCGGACCGTCGATGCCGTCGGCATCGCCTTTCCCGGCGGCAAGGTTCTGGGCGACGCCAAGAACGTCAAACTGCGCTTCGATGCCGAAACCATGAAGATGGCCGCCGAAGGGAAGCTCTGAGCGATGCGCCGTATCATCAACCTGCGCCCCGGCCGGGGCGGCATCGTGCTGTGGGGGGCGCTGCCGTTCTTGATGGCCGGCGTCGCCTACGCCGTCGCTTCCTCCGCCCGGCTGGCGGCGAACCCGAACGACAAGCTGCTGCCCCCGTTCGAGTCCTTCGTCGCCGCCATCGCGAGGCTGGCGCTCAATCCCGATCCCCGGACCGGCGACTACCTGATGTGGGTGGACACGCTCGCCAGCCTGGAGCGGCTGGGCATCGGGCTGGCGGTGGCGACGGCGCTGGCGCTTGTGCTGGGCGTGGCGGTCGGGTTGATACCGTATATCCGGGCGGGGCTGTCGCCCGTCATCGGCGTGATCTCCATGATCCCGCCGATGGCGGTGCTGCCCGTCCTGTTCATCGTGTTCGGGCTGGACGAGCTGTCCAAGGTGGTGCTGATCGTGTTCGGCGTGGCGCCGTTCCTGGTGCGCGACCTGGCGCTCAAAGTCGCCGACATGCCACGGGAGCAGCTTATCAAGGCGCAGACTCTCGGTGCCTCGACGTGGCAGATCGTGGTCCGCGTCGTGCTGCCGCAAATGCTGCCCCGGCTGATCGACGCGGTGCGCCTGTCGCTGGGACCGGCATGGCTGTTCCTGATCTCGGCCGAGGCCATCGCCGCGACCGAAGGCTTGGGCTACAGGATCTTCCTGGTCCGCCGCTACATGGCGATGGACGTGATCCTCCCTTACGTCGCCTGGA
>DASQKT010000693.1:0-2871 GCA_035630415.1 Skermanella sp. | reverse complement strand
ATAGGGGTTGCCGGCATTGCCCGCCCCGTAGACATAGCCCTCGGCGCCCGACCCGCCGCCCTTGTTGACGACGACGACGGGCGCTTCCATCAGGTTGTTCTTGGCGATGATCGACTGGATCGTGCGGGCGAAGGTGTCGGTACCGCCACCCGCGCCCGAGGTCACCACGAATTCCACCGGCTTCGTCGGCTTCCACTCGGCCTGAGCGGCGGCGGTGAAGCCGAAGGTCACGGCGCATACGGCGGCGGCGATCGACATTTTGCTGTTCATTGTTTCCTCCCCTTCAGATGTCGTTTTAAGTCGGCTGGCTTGAAATCAGACGGCGCGTGAGAGCGGCGGCACCTCGGCCTGCTTAGCGGAGGCGGCGCTTACCGCCATGCGGGCGGCAAGCAGCAGCGCTTCCCTGCTGGCGCCGATATGGGCGACGCCCTGCCCGGCGATCTCATACGCCGTGCCATGGGCCGGCGTGCAGATCGGGAAGGGGAAGCCGCCGAGCATGGTGACGCCCCGGTCGAAGCCCATCATCTTCATCGCGATCTGACCCTGGTCGTGGTACATGGTCAGCACGGCGTCGAACGCCCCGCTCTTCGCCCTGAGGAAAACGGTGTCCGCCGGGAACGGCCCCTGGGCATTGATGCCCTTGGCGGCGGCCCGCTTGACGGCGGGTTCGATCACGTCGATCTCCTCGCTGCCGAAATTGCCGCCGTCGCCGGCATGCGGGTTGAGGCCGGCGACCGCGATGCGGGGCTGAGCGAAACCAGCGGCGCGCAGGCAAGTGTCGGTCAGGTCGAGTTCGGCGATGATGCCGTCGGCGGTGATGCTGGACGCCACTTCCGACAGCGGAATGTGCGAGGTGACGCGGGCGTTCCACAGGCTGCCCAGCACGTTGAATTCCCGTGCAGCACCTGAGAAGCCGATGAAATCGGACACGAAGCGGATTTCGTCGTCGTAGCCTTCGTAAACGTAGCGCATCGCCTTCTTGTTGAAGGGCGTGAAGCAGACGGCGTCGGCCTCTCCCGCAACCGCCATCGACAGGGCACGCCGGAAGTTCTCGGTCGCGAAGGCGCCGCCCGTGGCCGTCGCCTGCCCGCGCTGGACATCGGCCGGGTCGAGGTTGCCGAGGTCGATAAAGACCGGCGCGTCGTCGTTCGGAATGGCGGCGTCACGACCGATAGTCCTCAGATCAAGCGTCAGGCCGGCAATGGCCGCGCCCTCGTCGAAGACCCTGCGGTCGCCGATCACGATCAGACGCGCAGCATCCCGGACATCGTCCAACGACAGCAGCTTGGCCGTCAGTTCCGGGCTGATGCCGGCCGGGTCACCCATGGCCAGGGCTATGGTCGGTCTCTGGGGCGCCACTGTTTCTCTCCCTGAAAGTTCGTCTTCTTCTCTTTTACGGCTAACACGATCCGGCCTCTGCATCAAGCATCCTGAATGCTGCATTCACAATTCAGCTCGTTGACGCGTTGGGGGATCGCATGCATAGTGGCGGTCAAAATCGAGGGGGAGCGTTGGCATGAAGGCGGATGTGACTGCGGCTGAAGTGACTGCGGCGGCAGCCCTGGACGACGTTCCCGTGGTTGCCGAGGACATCCGGATCGACCGGCCGACGCTGCACGATGTCGTCGTGATCAGGGTCCGCGACATGATCATCGAAGGCACTCTGGCCGCTGGCTCCCGCATCCATGAAGGGCAGCTTGGGCAGCAACTCGGCATCTCGAGGACGCCGCTGCGAGAGGCGCTGAAGGTGCTGGCGCGCGAAGGGCTGGTCGATCTGGTTCAGGGCAAGGGCGCACTGGTCCGCAAGCTGACCCACAAGGACGTCAAGGACATGCTGGTCGTCCTGTCGGCCATGGAAGACTTGGCGGGAAAGCTGGCCTGCGAGAACGCGTCCGACAGCGACATCCGCGAGGTTCGCCGCCTGCACGACGCCATGATGGGCTACTACGCGGTCCGTAACCGGCTGCCCTATTACAAGCTGAACCAGGAAATCCATTCCGCCTTCATCCGGATAACCGGCAACGAGGCGCTGTCTATGGTCCACACCCAGTTGCAGGCGAGGCTGAAGCGCATCCGCTTCATCGGCAACGAGAAGCCCGAACACTGGGACGCGGCGGTCGCCGACCACGAGGAAATGATCGCGGCGCTGGAGGCGCGCGACGGGCCGCGGCTCTCCAGGGCTTTGTCCAACCATCTGGCCGAGACATGGCTGCGGGTCGCCGACTCGATCTGAGTTAACGAAAAAACAATCACCCAAAAACCGATCAGGCCGGCTCGACCGGCCGGAAACCTGTGGCGATAAGCTTTACGGGAGGAGGAAACATGTACCCGACGCATCCCCGCTCACCCGCCGGAACGAAGCCGGCATCCATCGCCCTGGTCGGCGCCGGAGAGTTCGGCGCGACCTTCGCCGCACAGATCAGGCGCATTCCGGATCTCCGGCTGCGGCTGGTCTGCGACCGCGACGCCGCCCGCTCGGAAGCGGCATTGCTGCGCGCCGGCTATCCAGCGTCCGAAACAGCCTTCTGCTCCGGCCGCGCGACGATCCTCGCGGCGATGGAGCGGGGACAGGTCGCCGTCGTGGACGATCTGGCACTGATCGCCGACCTGCCGCTGGACGCCGTCGTGGAAGCGACCGGCCAGCCGGAAGCTGCCGCCCGAGTGGCGGAGCAGGCATTGGGCAGCGGCTATCATCTGGCGCTCGTCACCAAGGAAGCGGAAGTGACGATCGGCCCGCTGCTGGCGCACCGCGCAAGGGCTGCGGGACTGGTCCACACGCCGGTTGACGGCGACCAGCCGGCCCTGCTGATCGGCCTGATCGCGCGGGCCGGGATGCTGGGCCTGCCGGTGATCGCCGCCGGCAAGGCCAGC
>DASQKT010000692.1:0-7691 GCA_035630415.1 Skermanella sp. | reverse complement strand
TGTCGGACCGGATGGCCGGAGCCGTGTCCAGCCGCTCCAGCACCCATTCCTGATCTTTTCTCCTGCGGTCCGTGAAGCTGTCCCTCATGGCGACATGCGGAAAGGACAAGCTTGCGCGGCGTGCGTCCGCGACGGGGGCCTGAACGAAGAAGCCTTGGACCAGATCACAGCCCAAGTCACGGCAGATCCGCAATTGCTGGGCATTTTCGATACCGACGGCGATCACCTGAACGCCGAGCGTGTGGGCCATGCCGATCAGCTGAGCCAGGACTACCCGTTTCCGGGCATCCGCCTCGATCCCCCGGATGAACGAGCGGTCGATCTTGATGAAATCAGGTTCGACCTCGTGCAGCATCTCCAATCCATGGGCAGTGACTCCGAAGCGGTCGAGCGCCAGCATGGCTCCCCCTCGCTTCAGCAGCCGGACGCGGGCAGCGGCGTCCGCGCAGGCGGGCATCGACGTTATCTCGGTCACCACCCGCACCCCGTCCTTGCCGGGGTCTCCGGCGCCGATGCCGCTCAGGACATTCCAAGCATCGGCGATGCGATGATCCAGGTTGAAGCACAATGTCCGCTTGCCGTCCGCCGAAGAAGGCGGCAGCAGCCGGAGAGCCTTGCGGCGAACCAAGGCTTCAAGTTCCGACAGCAGCCCGGAGTCGTGACTGGCACGCAACAGGTCCGCAACCGACTGGTGCCCCAAGACCTCATACCCCCGTACCAGAACCTCGTGTCCGAAGATCTGGCCGGAATTGGTGCTGACTATCGGTTGAAATACGACGGTAAGACGTTGAAGATTTTCTCGAAGCATTCGCCAATCGCCCTTCGCGCAGGTCCGCACGTCCATAGAACCTCCGATTGACAAGCGCTGTGCTGGTGCAGGTTCGCCAGATTTGATACTTCAGATATCATGCCGACATGAATTTCTGCAATTTTAAGAGAAGCAGACATAAAAATTTAATAATAACTAGACTAATATTTTTCTTCATGCCGATGCAGCCTGACGTTTGATTTCCCGGACGAAGGATTGGACCAGCGCCCGCTGTTCATCGGCGCTGCGCGTCACGACGAAGTGCGACGACGCGAAATTATAGGTCTTCGGTTTCAGCGGGCGCATCAATCCGCGTCCGACCCAATCGTCGCCGATGTGGCAGGGAAGGAATCCGATGAAACGGCCTGACAGGATCATCATGACCTGCGCTTCCATATGCATGACCGTTCCTGACGGACGCGGATGGTTGGCGCGGTAGAGGTCGTCGAAGTGCTGGTACCCGCGCACGGCGAACGACGCCTCCTCGATAGCGCTCCTCTCCAGGCGGTCGTCCGGCACGTCGAAGAGCGGATGGGGACGGCCGCAGTAGAGGGCGTGGGGCTCCCTATAGATCGGCAAGTAAGTGAGCCCCGGCACCTTCTGCGACATCGGACCGACCACGACGTCGCGGGACCCGTCGGCGACAGCCGTTTCCAGTTCCGCCGGGGTGGCGAGCCACAGGTCGATGAAGACATCCGGCGCGTAGTCGCAGTAGCAGGCCAGCGCCTTATGGATGCCGAGCACGGGCGAGGTCACGACGCCATCGACGATGCCGATCCGCAGCCTTCCCATCAGCTTGCCCCGGTCGCGCCCGATCCGCGACTGGAAGACGTCGATCTCGGCGAACAGTCGCTTGGCCGCGTCGTAGGTCGCCTCGCCGAACTCGGTCAGGCGGAAGCCCCGGCGTCCGCGCTGGCACAACGGCGCGCCCAGCTTCCGCTCAAGCGCCGCCAGATGCGTGCTGAGCGTCGATTGCGACAGGTTGAGCAGGATCTGCGCATCGGCGAAGCCGTCGGCTTCCGCCAGGGTCACGAAGACGCGGAGCAGGCGCAAGTCGATATTGTCGAGGCGTCTCATGTTCCTGCCATCGCTGATACATTGATGGTTTTCGATGTATCCGTCTATTAAATGGGATTCATTTTCGATGTAAACCTGGGCGATGATCGGGATATCGAATTCCTGTGAAGAGGGTCACCGATGCTCCGCATAAGCCAGATCGCAGCCGCTGTAATCCTCCTCGGGACCGTCTCCGCACCGGCCTTGGCCGCAGACACCATCCGGGTGCTGTCGCCGACATGGCCGGGGTTCGCCCCCGTGTTCGTCGCCTCCGACAAGGGCTATTTCAAGGAACTCGGCCTGACCGTCGACATGAAGTTCGAGGACGACCGCGCCAACGTAATGGCGGCGATGCAGCGCGGCGACATTGACGTCGATATGCGGACCGTCGGCGAGCATCAGGGCCGCCCGCGAGACGAGACGACGCCCGGCATCATCATCGGCACGATCGACAAGTCGGTCGGTGGCGACGGCGTGATCGCCGACGGTTCGATCAACGGCGTTGCCGACCTGCGCGGCAAGAAGATCGCGGTGGAGCCCAACATCCCTGCCCGCCTGTTGCTTCAGCTTGCCCTGAAGAAGGCAGGGATGAGCCTGAACGACTTGCAGATCGTGGAGATTGCGACCGCCGACACCGCAGCCGTCTTCGCCGATACCTCGATCGCGGCGGTCGGCACCTATCAGCCCTTCCAGTCCCAGGCGATCACGATCTCCCCCGCCCGCAAGGGCAAGGTCCTGGTGTCGTCGGTCGATTCCGAAATCATCATCGACGTGATCACCGCCCGGCAGGACGACCTCAAGACGAACCCGAAGAAGTACCAGAACTTCCTGACCGGCATCTATAAGGCCATCAAGTTCTTCGAGACGAACCCGGCCGAGTTCATCGCCCTGGCTGCCCCCCACTACAATCTGAGCGAGGACGAGGTGACGGACATCATCGCAACCAGCCTCGCCTATACGCCGCTTGCCGAGGCCAAGGAGATGATCGGCACTCCGGGCAAGCCCGGCAAGCTGTACGGGATCTTCGATACCGTGATGCAACTCAACCTGGAGAACGGCGCTGCGGAAACGAAGCTGTCGGCAGCCAGCCAGATCGATCCTTCGGTGCTCGCCGCCGTCTCTCCGTAGGCCGGACCCATGACCGATATCAGCGAAACCGCTCCCGTGACTGCACCGGATTCCCGACCTGCCGCGACAGCTCCCCGGCCCGATCCATCCTCGATCTGGGCGTTTCGCGGCACCCTGTCCAGGCGGGCGCAGATCGGGATCGGTGTCGGGACCAGCGTCGGGCTGCTGCTGATCTGGGAAGCGGTCGCACGGATCGGGCTGGTGAACACGACGTTCCTGCCCTCCCCCAGCACCGTGCTGAGTTCGATGCTGATGATGGTGCAAAAGCAGAACCTGCTTCAGCATGCCGGCATCTCGACATTGCGGGTATGGGTCGCCTTCAGCCTTGCCGCCGTCATGGCGATCCCCATCGGCATCCTGATGAGCAGCTACCGCGTGGTCGGAGCGGCACTCGAGCCGATCATCGACTTCATCCGCTACCTGCCGGTACCGGCGCTGGTGCCGCTGTCGATAATCTGGTTCGGCGTCGGGGAAAGCACGAAACTGTACCTGCTCTGGCTCGGCACCTTCTTCCAGCTTGTCCTGCTGGTCGCCGACGACATGCGGCGGGTGCCGCACGAATATATCGAGATCGCCCATACGCTGGGGGCCAACACGCGGCAGACGCTCCGCGACGTGGCGTTCCGCGCCATGCTTCCGGGGCTGGTCGACAACCTGCGGATCACGCTGGGCTGGTGCTGGACCTACCTGATCATCGCCGAGATCGTCGCCGCCGACAGCGGCATCGGCTTCGTCATCTGGACTGCCCGCCGGTACATGAAGACGCCGGAGGTGATGGCCGGCGTCGTCGTGATCGGGGTGATCGGCTTGGTCACCGACCAGCTTCTGCGCGCCATCCACCGCCGCGCCTTCCGTTACCTGTGAGATTGGAGAAATGATCGAGCCTTATCTGGCCTTCCATGGCGTTACCAAGCGGTTCGGCGACCTGGACGTGGTAGCGCAGCCGTTCAGCATCACGGTCGAGCGCAACGAATTCGTCGTCTTCCTGGGACCGTCGGGATGCGGCAAGACCACGCTGATGCGGATGATCGGCGGGCTGGAGACGCCATCCTCCGGAGCGATCTGCCTTGAAGGCCTACCGGTCGGCGGCCCGGATCACCGGCGCGGCATGGTGTTTCAATCCTACTCGTCCTTCCCGTGGCTGACGGTGGCCGAGAACGTCCTGTTCGGCATGCGCTACCGCAAGGACCTGACGGAGCAGCAGAAGCTTGCCCGCCGCGACAACTATCTGGAACTGGTCGGACTGTACGAGTTCTCCGACGCCTACCCCAACAAGGTGTCGGGCGGCATGCGCCAGCGGGTGGCCATCGCCCGCACGCTGGCGGCCGGCTCCGACGTGATGCTGATGGACGAGCCGTTCGGAGCGCTGGACGCCCAGCGGCGAGAACGCTTGCAGGTGGAGCTTCGGGCGATCCAGCGGCGGGACGCCAAAACAATCGTCTTCGTGACCCACGATGTCGAGGAAGCGGTGTTCCTGGCGGACCGGGTCATCGTCTTCTCCAAGCGCCCGGCCCGCGTCATGGCGGATATCGACATCACGGATCGCTTGGGCGCGGAGCGTCCGCTCGAACTGCGCGACAGCCCGGAGTTCTTTCAGCTTCGGAATGGGGTGCTGAGATTGCTGCGCGAAGCGGCGGGAGACGAGGAATGAGCGACTTTCCGAGCTTCAAGGGCCGAACAGTTCTGATCACCGGCGCCAGCCGGGGCATCGGCTTCGGAATCGCGCAGGGCTTCGCCGCCGCGGGAGCGGACCTCCATGTCGCGGCGGAGAACGACGGCATCCATGCCGCCGCCGATGAACTGGGCGCCACGGCGCACCGCGTCGATATCACCCGCAACGATGAAGTCGCAGCCATGGCGGCGCGGATCGGCGCCGTCGATGTGCTGATCAACAATGCCGGGCTGGAATTGATGACTCCCCTGGACGATACCAGCGCTGAGAACGAAGCGGCGTTCCGGCGAATCATCGAGATCAACATCCTCGGGACCTTCCTGGTGACCCGCGCCGTAGCGCCGGGAATGCTCGCCAACGGCGCCATCGTCAATACGGCCTCCGTCTGGGGCCGCGTCGCGGAGCCGCTTTTCTCCGCCTATGTCGCGTCCAAGCACGCGGTCATCGGCCTCACCAAGACCTGGGCGAAGGAGCTTGGCCCCAGGGGCATCCGGGTCAACGCGGTGTGCCCCGGTTGGGTGCGGACCGAAGCCTCCATGCGGTCGCTCGGCAGGATGGCGGAGCGGGCGAACCGACCTGAGCCGGAGTTGCTGGACGACATCATCGCCGGACAGGCGCTGCCGGGCTTGATGGAACCGCCCGATATGGCGGGGACGTATTTGTTTCTCGCCTCCGGCCTCGCCGCCAACATCACCGGCCAGAGCCTCGGGGCGGATCGGGGAGAAGTGCCATGGTGATGGGATTGGACGGAAAGCGGGCGCTGGTGACCGGTGCCGCCAGCGGCATCGGCCGCGCCGCCCGTGCGGCGCTTCGCGATGCCGGCGCGCGAGTTATCGGGTTGGACCGCACACCGGGAAGTGACGGCGACGCTGACTGGGTCGTCGCCGACCTGACCGACGAACGTCAGGTCATCGACGCGGTCGCCGGCGCTGTGGAGCGTCTCGGTGGCCTGGACATCCTGGTCAACTGCGCCGGGATCGAGATCGAAGCGCCGCTTCGCGGCATCGACATCGCCGATATGGACAGGATGTACGCGGTCAATGTCCGGGGTCCGGTCATCGTGGCGCGGGAAGCGCTGAAGGCGATGAAGCCGGGTGCCCGGATCATCAACATCGCGTCGGAGCTTGCGTATCTCGGGCGGCAGAACGCTTCCGGCTACTGCGCCACCAAGGGGGCGATGATCTCGCTGACCCGGTCGTGGGCGCGGGAACTCGCTCCGGACATCCTCGTCAATGCGGTGGCTCCCGGTCCGATCGACACGCCGCTGCTGGGCTTCGACCGGATGACGGAGGCTCAGAAGGCCCTGGAATCCGCCAACCCCATGGGCAGGATCGGACGTCCGGAGGAAGTGGCCGCTGCAATCCTCTTCCTGGCATCCCCCGCCGCCAGCTTCACCACGGGACAATGCATCAGCGTCGATGGCGGCGCGGCGATGCACTGATCCCGCACTAATTCGAAGGAACCGATTCCATGGTCGAGAGCGTCTTCATGGCCGAACTGAGCTGGCCGGAGTTCGCCGCCAAGGTGGCAGAGGGCGTCACCGTTTTCCTGCCGCTGGGCACTACCGAGCAGCACGGCCCCCACATGGCGATGAACGTCGATGTCGTGCTACCCACGGCGGTCTGCGAGCGCGTGGCCCGTAACGTCGGCGGCATCGTCGCCCCGACCATCCCCTACGGTTACAAGTCGCAGCCCAGATCGGGCGGCGGCGAGGCGTTTCCAGGCACCACGAGCCTCGACGCCAATACCTTCTCTCTTGTCGTGCGCGACGTGATCCGCAGCCTCGGCACCGACGGCGTCCGGCGGCTGGTCGTGGTCAACGGCCATTTCGAGAACTGCTGGCCGGCAGTTGAGGGCGTCGATCTGGGCCTGCGCGAGTTGCGGCGCGACGGGATCGCCGACATGCAAGTGATGCGGCTGGAATACTGGGACTTCGTCGGCCGCGACACGCTGGACAAGCTGTTCCCCGAGGGTTTCCCCGGAACCGAGCTTGAGCATGCCAGCCTGTTGGAAACGTCGCTGATGCTCCTGCTGCGGCCCGATCTGGTCGATATGAGCAAGGTGCCAAGCGACGGTCCGGCCCAATTCCCGACCTATGACCGCTACCCCGTCCCCGAAGGTTTCGGCCCCGCGTCCGGCGTCCTCGCGCGTGCCCAGGGTTCCTCCGCCGAAAAGGGGGAACTTCTGATGAACGATCATGTCGAGCGGATCACGCAAGCCGTCCGGAAAGAGTTAGGAGTTTGACAGCGATATGAGCGACAAGGTTTTCGAGCCTCTCGACAGCGGCGTCGTGCCGCGTTTCGCCGGCATGCCGACCTTCATGCGCCTGCCGGTCGCAACTCCGCAGGAGGTGGACGTAGCGCTGATCGGCGTCCCGTTCGACGGCGGAACGACCAACCGGCCCGGCACCCGCCACGGTCCCCGTGAAATCCGCAACCAATCCAGCCTGACCCGCCGCGTCCACCACGTCACCGGCATTTCGCCCTACGATCTGGTGAAGGTTGGCGACTGCGGTGACGCGCCGATCAACCCGCTCGACCTCGCCGCGAGCATGGAGAGCATCACCGGATACTACAGTGGGGTAAGGCAGGCCGGGGCGGTTCCGCTGACGGTCGGGGGCGACCACCTGATCTCGCTGCCGATCCTGCGCGGACTGGTGGGCAAGAGTCTGGTCGATAAGGGACCAGTCGGGCTGATCCACTTCGACGCCCATTCCGACACTTTCGACAGCTTCTTCGGCAGCCGGTACAACCATGCTACGCCGTTCCGACGCGCGGTCGAGGAAGGCCTGCTCGACCCCAAGCGGATCGTTCAGATAGGATTGCGCGGCGCTATTTCGGACGCGTCGAACTTCGACTACGCGCGCGAACACGGCATTCGCCTGATCTTCATCGAGGAGTTCGACGAACGCGGCGCGAAGGACGTCATGGCCGAGGCCCGCGCCATCGTCGGCGACCTGCCGACCTACGTGTCCTTCGACATCGATGTCCTCGACCCGTCGATTGCGCCGGGGACCGGCACGCCGGA
>DASQKT010000691.1:0-6336 GCA_035630415.1 Skermanella sp. | reverse complement strand
TGGCTGTGATCGAGGACGAAAATCCCAGGCTCCGGCTGGCATTGCTGGCCGCCCGCTTCTACGGCCGCCAGCCGGCCACGGTAGCCGCCGTCACGGGCACCAACGGCAAGACATCGACGGTGCAGTTCGCGCGTCAGCTCTGGGCGCTTCTGGGCCGCAAGGCGGGCAGCCTCGGCACGCTCGGCATCACGGCGCCGGGGATGGACCGCTACGGCTCCCTGACCACGCCGGACACGGTGTCGCTGCACCGGGCGCTGGCGGAACTGGCGGATGCCGGGATCGATCATCTGGCTATGGAGGCGTCGAGCCACGGGCTTGACCAGTATCGCCTGGACGGCGTGAAGGTGGCGGCTGCCGGTTTCACAAATTTGTCACGCGACCACCTGGATTACCACGGCAGTATGGAGGCATACCTCGCGGCCAAAGCGATGCTGTTCGACCGTGTGCTGCCCCAGGGCGGCGCTGCGGTCCTCAACGCTGACACGCCCGAATTCACCCATCTGTCAGAGCTGTGCGCCCGGCGAGGTCATCGCCTGATCGGCTATGGCGCGCAGGCGAAGGAAATTGTCTTGGCTGATCTGCTGCCCCTGCCCCACGGCCAGCGCCTGAAGCTGGAAGTGTTCGGGCGGGTCCACGATATCGACCTGCCGCTGGCGGGCCGCTTCCAATGCATGAACGCGCTCTGCGCACTGGGCTTGGTGATCGGCTCCGGCGAGGATGCCGACGACGCCACGGCGGCACTCGAAAAGCTCGACGGCGTCCGTGGCCGGCTGGAACTGGTCGCCAACCACCCCTCCGGCGCTCCCGTCTACGTCGATTACGCCCACACTCCCGACGCGCTGGAAACGGTGCTGCGGGCGCTCCGGCCCCATGCGGACCGGAAGCTGGTCGTGGTGTTCGGCTGCGGCGGCGACCGCGACCGGGGCAAGCGCCCGGTAATGGGTGAACTAGCCGCCCGCCTTGCCGACCGCGCCATTGTCACCGACGACAACCCGCGTACGGAAGTCGCCTCGGCGATCCGGCAGGAAGTCCTGGCCGGCTGCCCCGATGCGGAAGAGATCGGCGACCGCGCCGAGGCGATCCGCGCCGCCGTCCGCGACCTGGGCGAGGGCGACGTGCTGGTGATCGCCGGCAAGGGCCACGAGCAGGGTCAAACCATCGGGACGGAGGTCCGGCCGTTCGACGACGCGGAGACCGCCCGCGCCGCCGTGCGGGAGGTCCTGGCCTGATGACCGGAACCACCTCTTCCTCCGCGCCCTCTTCCTCTGGGCATGTGCTCTGGACGGCCCGCGATGCCGCCGCCGCGACCAATGGTACGCTCCATGGGTCTGACTGGAAAGCTTTGGGCGTGTCGATCGACAGCCGCACGGTCAAGCCGGGCGACCTGTTCATCGCCTTGACCGGGCCGAACTTCGACGGTCACGCCTATGCCGCCAAAGCCCTTGCCGGCGGTGCCTCGGCTGTCCTGGTGTCGCACCGGCCGGACGACCTCCCGGCGGACGCTCCCGTCTTGCTGGTCGAGGATACTTTCGCCGCCCTCCAGGATCTCGGCTCGGTGGCGCGCCTTCGCGCCAAGGCCAGGATCGTCGCCGTAACCGGCTCGGTCGGCAAGACCAGCACCAAGGAAGCTTTGGCGACCTGCCTCGCGGCACTGGCCCCGACTTTCGCAACGGCGGGCAGCCTCAACAACCACTGGGGTGTGCCGCTCAGCCTCGCCCGGATGCCAGCCGACAGCGTCTACGCCGTGTTCGAGCTTGGCATGAACCACGCGGGGGAGATCGGGCCGCTGTCGCGTCAGGTCCAGCCCGATGTCGCGGTCATCACGACGATCGAGGCGGTCCACCTGGAATTCTTCAGCTCGGTCGAAGCCATAGCGGACGCCAAGGCCGAGATCTTCGAAGGCATGTCGCCCAACGGGACCGTGGTGCTCAACCGCGACAACCCGCACTACGCAAGGCTGGTCGCCGCCGCACGAACCAAAGGCCTGTCGCGCATCCTGGGCTTCGGCACGGCTGACGACGCCGCCGCCCGGCTGATCGAAGTCTCGGCCCATGCGACGTGCAGCGCCGTCGCCGCCGTCATCAAGGGCAAGCCGATCCAGTACAGCGTCAGCCTGCCCGGCCGTCACCACGTCATGAACAGCCTGGGCGTCCTGCTGGCGATCCAAGCGCTGGGCGGCGATGTCGCCACCGCAGCGCAGGCGCTGGCAAGCGTCAAGCCGATCAAGGGCCGGGGCGTGCGGAAGCGCGTCCAACTCGGCGGCGACTGGCTGACCATCATCGACGAAAGCTACAACGCCAGCCCGGTTTCGATGGAAGCGAGCTTCCAGGTGCTGAAGGCCAGCGAGCCGTCCAGCGGCGGCCGGCGGATCGCGGTGCTCGGCGACATGCTGGAAATGGGCGAGCGTTCGCCGCTGCTGCATGCCGCCCTGGCGGAACCGCTCCAGGCCAACGGCGTCGACCTCGTCTTCTGCTGCGGTCCCAACATGAAGCGGCTGTTCGACAAGCTGCCCTCGGCCATGCAAGGCGCCTGGGCGGAGAACAGCGCCGCACTCGCGCCCAGGATCGCGCAGGCGTTGCGCGGCGGCGACTGCGTCATGGTCAAGGGATCGCTCGGCAGCCGTATGGCGCTGATCGTCGATGCGCTGTCGGCGCTCGGCGATACCGGTACTCCGGCTCCCAATTCGACTTCGAACGACACTAACGGCAAGACGGCTCGCGCCGTCCAGCAGGGCTGAGGCGATTATCAGATGCTCTATCACCTGCTGTTCCCTTTGGCAGATGATTTTATCATCTTCAATTTGTTCCGGTACATCACGTTCCGGACCGGCGGAGCGATCCTGACCGCATCGGTCATCAGCTTCGTGTTCTTCCCGACCCTGATCCGCTGGCTGAAGTCCAAGCAGGGCGAGGGCCAGCCGATCCGCAGCGACGGACCGGAAACCCATCAGAAGAAGAAGGGCACTCCCACCATGGGCGGCCTGATGATCCTGATCGCGGTGGTCATGAGCACCCTGCTGTGGGCCGACCTGACCAACATCTATGTCTGGGTCGTGGTGCTCGTCACCATCGGCTTCGGTGCGATCGGCTTCGGCGACGACTTCCTCAAGCTGACCAAGCGCAACACCAAGGGCCTGCCCGGCAAGGGCAAGCTGGCCGGGCAGATCGGCATCGGCGCCGCGGCGGCCCTGGTCATCATGGCCTTCGCCCGCGATCCCGGCACGACCGGCCTTGCCGTCCCCTTCATGAAGGACCTGCTGATCGACCTCGGCTGGTTCTTCGTGCCGATGGCTGTTTTCGTCATGGTCGGCGCCAGCAACGCGGTCAACCTGACCGACGGGCTGGACGGCCTCGCCATCGTGCCCGTCATGATCGCGGCAAGCTGCTTCGGCCTGATCGCCTATCTGGTCGGCAACACCGTCTTCGCCAGCTACCTCCAGATCCACCACGTACCCGGAACCGGCGAACTGGCCGTCTTCTGCGGCGCCATGGTCGGCGCCGGCCTCGGCTTCCTGTGGTTCAACGCTCCCCCCGCCATGGTCTTTATGGGCGACACCGGTTCGCTGTCGATCGGCGGGGCGCTGGGCGCCATCAGCGTCATCACCAAGCACGAACTGGTGCTGGCGATCATCGGCGGGTTGTTCGTGCTGGAAACGGTCTCGGTCATCGTGCAGGTCGCCTCGTACAAGCTGACCGGCAAGCGGGTGTTCCGCATGGCCCCGCTGCACCATCACTTCGAAAAGAAGGGCTGGGCCGAACCGACCGTGGTCATCCGCTTCTGGATCATCGCCGTCGTGCTGGCGCTGGTCGGCCTCTCCACCCTGAAGCTGCGGTGACGCCATGATCGATCTGCGCCACCTCAAGGGTAAACGCTACGCCGTCATGGGGCTCGCCAAGTCGGGCCTCGCCACGGCCAGGGCGCTGACTTCAGCCGGGGTCGATATCCTGGCCTGGGACGACGGCGAGGCCGGCCGCGCCGCCGCGACCGATGCCGGCATCGCGCTGACCGACCTGAACACGGCCGATCTGACCGGCATCGACGCCCTGCTGCTGTCGCCCGGTATCCCGCATACCTTCCCCACGCCCAACGCCGTCGCGGCGAGGGCGAAGGCAGCCGGCATCCCGATCATCGGCGATATCGAACTGCTCTACGGGGCACAGCCGAAGGCCGCCTATATCGGCATCACCGGCACCAACGGCAAATCGACCACGACGGCGCTGATCGGCCATATCCTGAGCCTGACCGGCCGGCCGGTTCAGGTCGGCGGCAACCTCGGCACGCCCGTCCTGACCTTTGATTCGCTGGGTGAAGGCGGCGTCTACGTGCTGGAGATGTCGTCCTACCAGCTCGAACTGGTCCCCTCGGTCGCCTTCAATGTCGCCGTGCTGCTGAACGTGACCCCCGACCATCTGGCCCGGCACGGCGGCATGGACGGCTATATCGCCGCCAAGCGCCATATCTTCCAGCACCCGAAGCGCTCCCACACCGCCATCGTCGGCGTCGATGACGATTACTGCCGCAAGGTCTACGACGAGCTTGAAGTGGCGCTGGAAAGCGCCGTCGTGCCCGTCTCCACCGAGCACGAGACCAAGGGCGTCTACGTGCTCGACGGCAAGCTGTACGACGGCGGGACCGATCCCGTCATCGACCTCAATACGGTTCCCTCCCTGCCCGGCCGCCACAACTGGCAGAACGCGGCGGCGGCCTTCGCCGCGACCCATGCCGCCGGCGTGCCGGTGGCAACGATCCTCGAAGGCCTCCGGACGTTCCCCGGTCTGGCGCACCGCCAGCAGCTCGTCGCCGACCGCGACGGCATCCAGTTCGTCAACGACAGCAAGGCGACCAACGCCGATGCCGCGTCCAAGGCGCTGGTCTGCTACGACGCGATCTACTGGATCATCGGCGGGCAGGCCAAGGAAGGCGGGCTTGACGGTTTAGAGCCCTTCATGCCGCGCATCCGCCACGCCTTCGTGATCGGTCAGGCATCGGAACAGTTCGCCACATGGCTTAATGCCCACGGCGTGCCCTATACTCTTTGCGGCGAGATGAAGACTGCCGTACCCGCCGCCACCGACCTCGCGCGGGCAGAAGGGCTGCGCGGCGCCACGGTGCTGCTGTCACCCGCCTGCGCCTCATGGGATCAGTTCAGGAGCTTCGAGCATCGCGGCGAGGTTTTCGCGGCGCTGGTCCACGCCTCCATCGACCGGTCCGCTCCCGCGGAAAAGGAAGTCGCGCCATGACCGCTTTTGCCCGGACCGACCATTCCATTTTCGGCAAGTGGTGGTGGACGGTAGACCGCTGGACGCTGGCCGTTCTGGCGGTGCTGATGGGTCTTGGCATCGTGCTGGTCCAGGCGGCGAGCCCGGCCGTCGCCGAGCGGATCGGGCTGGACAACTTCCACTTCGTCCAGCGCCACATCCTGACGCTGGTCCCGGCCTGCCTGCTGATGGTCGGCGTGTCGCTGCTCAGCCCGCGCGGTGTCCGGCGCACCGCCGTCTTCGCCTTCATCGTCTTCACGATCCTGCTGGCGCTGACCATGGTCATCGGGTTCGAGATCAAGGGCGCGCGGCGCTGGATTCACGTGCCGGGCCTGTCGATCCAGCCGTCGGAATTCGTCAAGCCGGCCTTCGCCGTGGTCGCCGCGTGGCTGTTCGCCCATGGCCGCACCAGCGAGCGGTTCCCCGGCGCCGTCGTCTCGATCATGCTCTACCTGATGGTCGTCGGCCTGCTGATGATGCAGCCGGACTTCGGCATGACCTTCGTGGTGTCCGTCGTGTGGTTCGGCCAGTTCTTCCTGGCGGGGTTGCCGATCATCCTGGTCGCCGTCCTGGGCGCCTTCGGCATCGTCGGCCTGATAGGGGCCTACATGTTCTTCCCGCACGTGACGAGCCGCGTCAACCGGTTCCTCGACCCGGCGGCCGGCGACAACTATCAGGTCACCCGCTCGCTGGAAGCCTTCCAGAACGGCGGCGCGTTCGGTACCGGTCCCGGCCAGGGCAGCATCAAGATGATGCTCCCCGACGCTCATGCCGACTTCATCTTCGCGGTGGCGGGTGAAGAACTCGGGCTGTTCTGGTGCCTCGTCCTGGTAGCATTGTTCGCCTTCATCGTCATCCGAGGCTTCATGCGGGTGATGCGCGACGACAACCTTTTCGTCGTGCTGGCCGTCACCGGACTGCTGACCCAGTTCGGCCTTCAGGCCTGGATCAACATGGCGTCCAGCCTTCACCTGATGCCGACCAAGGGCATGACCCTGCCCTTCATCAGCTATGGCGGCTCGTCGCTGCTGGCGCTGGGCTTCGGCATGGGCATGGTGCTGGCCCTGACACGCAAGCG
>DASQKT010000690.1:0-7478 GCA_035630415.1 Skermanella sp. | reverse complement strand
CCAAGATCGGCATTCTGATGGGGGAAGGTAATCTGTCCGTCCGGATCGCACTCAAGTCGCTGCTCCAGGCGGAAGGATTTTCGAACATCGTCGACGTTTCCGACGTGAAGAACCTGCGCACCATGCTGGAGGAAAGGCGGGAGCCGCCCGATGTCGTGATCCTCGACGCCGATCTGGAAGACGACAACCCGTGTGAGATCGTCCGGTCGATCCGCCACGGCAAGCTCGGCACCAACCCGTTCCTGACCGTCGTGATGACCACGTCGATCGCCAGCAACGACCGGGTCCGCGCCATCGTGGAGAGCGGCGCCGACGGGCTGCTGCTTAAGCCGATCTCGCCGGCCGCCGTGATGGAGCGGCTGGCCGGGCTGGTCCGCCAGCGCAAGCCGTTCATCGTGACGTCGGCCTATATCGGGCCGGACCGCCGCAAGGACCCGGCGCGCGGCCCCAGCTCGATCCCGCTGTTCGACGTGCCGAACACGCTGCGCGCCAAGGCGGAGGGGCGGCCGCCCCGGCTGGGTGACCTGGAGGAGACGATCGCCCGTGCCCAGAAGGCGATCGACGAGGAGAAGCGGCGGCGCGACGCTTTCCAGATCACGTTCCTGGCCGGGCTGATCGTCTCGGGCACTCCGGGGCTGAACGACGACGACACCAACCGCGATTACCTGGACTCGCTGATCGACGCCTGTTCCGACCTGCTGGAGCGGATTTCCGGCACGCCCTTCGCCAGGCTGGCCGAGATCTGCACCGAACTGCGCAATCTGGCGCAGCGGATGGTCGCGACCGGCCGGGTGAGCGAACCGCAGGCGCTGAAGATGCTACGGCCGATGTCGGACGCCCTGATGGCCGGCCTCAACCCCGGCACCGGTACGGCGGAGCTGGCGGAACAGGTCAACGCGGCGATCCGGGGCTACCGGGAGCGGATGCGGGTCGGGTAGGACGCTGGAAGGCGGCTTCTAGAACATGTCCGACAGCCAGGGTTTCGGCCCGGCGAACAGGGATGCTGCGGTATCCAGCGCCGGCTCCGACGCTTGCAGCAGTTCCAGGTCCGCCATGGTCCGGGGCGCCAGATGGCCGGTGTAAAGCGTCGCCAGAGCATCGACGCCGAGTGCGATGTCCGCGTTGCCGCTTCCGCCCAGCCGCTCGACGCTGGCCTTGCCGTCGTCCACCTCCAGCCGGTAGCGCCCGCCGTTGTCGGAAAGCAGCGGGTCGGTGACGTCGAAGGTCAGGCCGGCCCGGACGCCGGTCGGCCAGCCGCGCGCGGTCAGGGCGCCCGCGACGTCGGTGACGCGCAGCATCCACTGCTCCCACGAGGCGATGGTGGCGCCTACCTCGGGCATCAGGCGGATCAGCATGTCCTCCGGCCCGCCTGCCCAGGTGACGGCTTGCGCCTGGGAGTGCCAGCCGGCCAGGAAGCCCAGGATCGCCTTTCCCGCGCGCGGGGTGAGGGCGGCCCAGTCCTCGACGTGAAGGGTGCGGTCGGGCGATTTGGGTCCCATGGTGACGTAGCCTTCGGGACCGTCGGCGCCGGGGATGAGCCAGGTGTCGAGCGGCTTGGCCGCCGAGTCCAGCGCCCGCTGCCACAGCAGCTCGCACCGCGCCAGCAGCCCGTTGGTCCGCAGCGCCCGTTGCGCCTGCATGACTTCCAAGGTGGACCGGACGGCTGATGTCATCAGCTCTGGGCTGGGATCGGGGCGAAGTCCGCGCATGACGCCGAAAGGCAGCCGGTAGGTGATCCTGTCGCCGGCGCTGGCGTAGCCGACCTTGGCGTAGAGCGGCCGGGTCGCCGGATAGAGGGTGGAGATCGGGAAGCCCGCCGCCCGCGTTTCCTCCAGCATGGCCGCCATCATGCGGGACCCCGTGCCGCGCCCGCGCTCGCCCGGTTCCACCATGACGGCGGAGATGCCCCGGCAGGGCACGCCGCGTCCGCCGAAATACTGCTTCATGTCGAGCATGCCCAGCCCCGCGACGGCGGCGCCGTTCCGCCGCATCACCCGGAAGTTCTCCGGCGCCACGGTTTCGACATAGTGCCTGGTGCCGTTCGCGGTGGAGGCGAAAGCGTGGCGGAAGAGCAGCAGGAACCGGTCCATGTCGGACGCGGCGAAGGGGGCATAGGCGGGCTGGTCTGGCATGATGGAAGGTTTACCCCAGGGCAGGCGGGGCGGGCAAGGACGGCGGGCTATGGGAGTTGGCCGGGGGAAGAAACAGGCGTCGGGTCAGCCGGTTTCGCGGGCGCTGAAGGCGGCCAGGAAGCGGTCGCGGAACACTTCCATCGGCAGGGTCGCGGGGCCGGTCTTCGGCACCATGCCGGGGATGAAGCCCAATTCCTCGAAGGGGGCGAGCAGTTCCGGGTCTCGGCTGATGACGTGGACCGGGACGGAGCGCGACGCGCCTTCGCCGGTGATCAGCGGGGCCGGCTGGTGATCGCCCAGGATCACGATCAGCGAATCGTCGGTGACGTAGCGCGTCAGGTATTCCTGCAAGGTCTTCAGCGTGTAGTCGACCGAATCGACGTATTTCCGCGTGATGTCGCTCCAGGCCGGCCGGTAGGCGGTGGCAGGCGACGGCGGCGGCGTGACGGTCCGGAAGACTTGCCCGTCGCCCAGGCTTTCCCAGTCGTCGAGCAGTGGCGGCAGCGGCTCCCACGGGCCATGGCTGCTGATGAGTGCGTATTCGATGAAGAGCGGCCGGTCGCGTTGGCGTTTCTCCTGACGGTGGATGAAATCCAGCGTGTATTGGTCGGGGATCGCTGCCCAGCCGAAATGCGGCCCGGCATAGCCCATGTCCTCGGTCCGCCAGATCCTGTCGAAGCCCCAGAACTCGCCTTCCGGCCAGGGTCGGCTGAGAGCTGGCATGACCGCCAGGGTGCGATAGCCGGCGCGGCTGAAATAACGGGCAAGCGATTGCCGGCCGCTGGTCAGCATGAGGTTGTAGAGGCCCTGGTCGCCAAGCCGCTCGCCGCTCAGGAAGGTGCCGTGGGCCAGCCACGACTGGCCGCCCCGGATCGGCGATTCCATCAGGCCGGAGCGCATGCCGAAGCCGTGCCCGGCCAGGGCCGACTCAAAGCCTACGAGGGTCGGTTCGATCACGGAACGGTATTGCGGGTTGGTCAGAACCGTCTCGCCGTAGGATTCGAAGAACATGACGTAGACGTCGCGCCGTCCCAGATGGGCCAGCAGCGCGTCGTCGGACTTCCCGGCGAAGGGGTCCTGCTTGAACCGGTTCAGGTATTCCGCCCGCAACGTCGATGCCTGGGCCGCATCCATGGCCTGACCGGCGAGCAGCGCCACGGCGCCCTGGTCCAGCGGTGCGAAGGCGCGGGCGCCCCCAAGGGTGAGCATGACCATGGCGGCCAGCGTCCCGGCGAAGAGCCGCCGGTTGAGCGGCTTTTCCATGAACCGGGCGGCGGCGGCGACCGCGCCCAGGTTCAGCGCGAACAATGCGGCCAGCGCCACGGGCACTGCCACGGCGGCGAGGAGAAGTTCCAGGCGGGAAGCCGATCCGGTCAGCACTTCCAGGATGGCCGGCAGCAGCATCAGGTCGAGCGACAGGTTGACCGGCCGGCCGATCAGCGTGTTGCTGGCAAGGTCTGCCAGACGGAACGCGACCACGATCATGATGAGCATCGTCAGCGGGACTATGACGCGCCGCCGACCGTTGCGGAACCCGAACGATGCGGCGAGCGCCAGCAGAGCGAACAGGACGGCGATTTCGGCGGAAGGCCGCATGTGGTCCGGCCCCAGCAGGTTCCCGGCCCAGTTGGGCAGCCCCGTCACGAGGCCGAGCCAGACCCAGGCCAGCAGGAACCCGGCGACCGATCGGAACGTTCCTGACACGCGGCTGCACCTGTCTTTTTGGAAATTAAGTCTGAAAATCGAGTCTAAAGACTAGCGTGCGGACAGGGTTAGTCAAATCCTCGCGGAAGGTTCGGCAGCCAACGATTCGGAGAGCCATGGATTTTCACACGATCACCCCTGTCGGCGAGATGGCGCTGCGGCTGGCCATGGCCTGCCTGTTCGGGATGGTGCTCGGCCTCGATCGGGAAGTCAGGGGAAAATCGGCAGGGCTACGGACCCATATGCTGGTGGCGCTCAGCTCGGCGGCCACCACGCTGGTGACGCTGGAAATCTTCGAGACCCTGAAGGCGGCGGGTCATACGGACATGGACCCGCTGCGCATCGTGCAGGGGCTGGCGCAGGCGATCGGCTTCATCTGCGCCGGCGTCATCATCCAGTCGCGCGGCGATGTCCATGGGTTGACCACGGCGGTCAATATCTGGCTTTGCAGCGCCATCGGCGTCGCGGCCGGAGCGGGGCTGCACATGCTGGCCCTGCTCGCCACGGCTTTCGCGGCGCTGGTCCTGACGGGCATGCATTTCGTCGAGAAATGGCTGTTCCGGCGTGACCGGGAAGGTTGACCGGGGGACTTGACCAGGGGACTTGATAAGGATCAATGCGATGAGGCGGGAGTTTTGCGAGCTTCAGCCCATGCCGCAGAAATCCATGCTCATCAAAGTGCTGCTCGCCGTCGCCGTCAAACTGGCGATCGTCGTGGCCGCCGTCTACTGGCTCTGGCCGACGCCCAAGCCGGTGATGCCGCCCCAGCGCGTCGAAACCGGGGTCGCCGTTCCGCATTCCGGCTGAGAACGGCCTGCCGCCCCGTGGCAAATATCCGGTTTTCCGACCATATGCCTGAGGGCAAGGCAGCGGGTAAGGCGGGCAGGATGATACCTTCGTGAGATCCGGAAGAGTGCCGCCGCCGGGATTCCTGCCCTGCGTGACCATGGCGATCACCGGCCTCTGCACCGTCGTCTTCGCGATGCAGGCCGCCCTGGGCGAGGCGGCGCGGTGGGACATGCTGCTGGGCTTCTCGATGATCCCGGCGGTCGTCACGGGCGACCGCGTCCTGCCGGCGGCGATCCCGACGCTGGGGGCGGCGTTCAGCCTGCTGTCGGCGATGTTCCTTCATGCGGATTTCTGGCATCTGGCCGGCAACATGATGCTGCTCTGGCTGCTGGGCGACGGCGTTGAAGGGGCGATGGGGCATCTGCGGTTCATCGTCTTCTATCTGCTGTGCGGGCTGGCCGGAGCCGGCGCGCAGATCTTTTCCGATCCCGGATCGCTCGATCCGGTGGTGGGGGCCAGCGGCGCCATTTCCGGCGTGCTCGCCGCCGCTCTGGTGCTTCAGCCAAGGGCACGGCTGGTCCTGCCGCTGGGCCACCGCCGCGTCGTGCTGCCGGTATCGCTTTACGCCGCCGTTGCGGGGTGGTTCGGCATCCAGCTTGCCGAGGCGCTGACCGGCGGCCCGGATGGGGCCGTGGCGTGGCTGTCGCATCTGGGTGGTTTCGTATCCGGAATAATCCTGGCGCTGCCGTTCGCCCGGCCTGGCGAAGCGGATCGTCCGATATCGCCGTCTTGACATACATCATGGCCGTATGCGCCGCCGTGCTTCAGCATCGCCGGTGGATTCAGGGTGCTTCCCGGAGTCCGCCGGCGATGGGAGTAGAAAGCAGGCGATGGACCAGCACACCGTACTAACGCTGATCGATGCGGGTCTGCAACAATGCAGCCTGGACGTTGCGCGTGACGGCGGGCTGTTCACGAGCCTGTTCATGGCGGGGCTGGTCGGAGGCTGGTCGCACTGCGCCGGCATGTGCGGTCCCTTCGTGCTGGCCCAGGTCGCGACGCGGCTGGAAGGCGTCCCGGCCAGCCACATGACGGAACTTCACCGGCTGGCCGGTGCTGCGGTCCTGCCATATCATTTCGGACGCGCAACGACCTATGCCGCGATCGGCGGCGTGGGCGCCCTGCTGGCCGGCGGCGCCGCTAGCCTGCCCGGACTGCGCTGGATCTCGGTGGCGCTGCTCGTCTTTGCGGCGCTGTTCTTCCTGAGCTACGCGGTCGGCGGGCTGATGCGGCACCTGCCACGGACGCAGGCCCCCGGCTTCGCCGCGCGGGCACAGCGGCGCTGGGCCGAGCGGGTCGGCGGCTTAGCCAAGCCGCTGTTCGGCAGCCCGACCGGCTGGCGCGGCTATGCGCTGGGTCTGGCCCTGGGCTTCATCCCCTGCGGCTTGCTCTATGGCGCGGTCGCCGTGGCATCGGCCAGCGGCAATCCGGTATCCGGAGCGCTGGGAATGGCCGCTTTCGCCGCCGGAACGATCCCGAGCCTGCTGACGGTCGGCCTTGCCGGCCACGCCGCCGGCCGCAGCTTTCGCGGCGTGATGTCCAGGGTGGCTCCGGTCGTCATGGCGGTGAACGCCGGCGTGCTGGGCTATATGGCGTGGCGGCTGGTCGGTTGACAGCCTGATAGCTTGGCTACCTGACTCTGGACCTTTCTCCTTACCTGCTGCCCTCCTTTGCGCCCGACCCATACCGAAGGCATAGCCTCTCGCGGGCCTGTGACGAGATCGCTGCGTGCCTGTTCGGGTACCCGCATGGCTGCTTTGCGGCGATGCGGCATTAAGACCCGTCGGAAAACTAACTTTTTTGTTGCGTCAAGGCTTCGCGTGACGCAATTTTCTGCCCCCGTGCTGTACGATCTGTGTGAGCCGGATAACAATAGTTCGAAAGTTCACTATTTACGACTATGAAACAATTGCTACATCAAGCTGTTCGTACAGGTAAGCGGCGATAAGTCGCAGGACCATGACGCAGTCAACTGTCAGTCGGCTGAATGTCATGGCGTCAATTCAAACGGTGTATGTGAGGGGAATCTTGCTCTACCAGCTTTACGATCTCCAGCACGCTGCTTGGTACCCTCTGCGCCTTATGGCGGAAGCTACCCAGACTGCGTTTCAGAACCCGTTTCTTCCTGCTTCATATACCCGCGTGGGGCGCACCATCGCCGCTGGCGCCGAACTGGTCGAGCGTACGACACGACGCTTCGCCAAGCCGGAGTTCGGGTTGCCTACGACGAAGGTCGATGGCGTGGAGGTGGTGGTCCGGGAAGTGCCCGTGGTTCGCAAGCCGTTCTGCGACCTGATCCACTTCGAGCGCGCGACCGACAAGGTCCATCCGCCGGTGCTTCTGGTGGCGCCGATGTCGGGGCACCATGCCACGCTGCTGCGCGGCACGGTCCAGGCGCTGCTGCCCGAACATGACGTCTACGTCACGGACTGGCTCGACGCCCGCAAGATCCCGCTGGCGCGCGGCAAGTTCGACCTGGACGACTACATCAGCTACCTGATCGAGTTCATGGGGCATCTTGGGCCGCACACCCACGTGATCGCGGTCTGCCAGCCGACCGTCCCGGTCCTGGCCGCCATCTCGCTGATGGCTCAGAACAACGATCCCAACCAGCCCGCCAGCATGATCCTGATGGGCGGCCCGATCGACACCGCTGCGGCGCCGACCGTCGTGACGCAGTTGGCCGTGGACAAGCAGCTGAGCTGGTTCGAGCGCAACGTCATCCAGACGGTGCCGGCATACCATCCCGGCGGCCTGCGTCAGGTCTATCCCGGCTTCATCCAGCTTACCGGC
>DASQKT010000689.1:0-5409 GCA_035630415.1 Skermanella sp. | reverse complement strand
TTGCGAACATGCCGCATGGCGGGAAAATCGAATTGGCACTACACCTGCATGCTACGCCATCGAGGCGCATCCGGCAGCATCGGCGGCAGGGCGGCGTCTTCCGGTTTCGGCACTCCAACCCGCTCTGAAATGTCCGCCTCCATGACAGACACCGCTAACCAGCCACCCGTCCCCGAAACCGCACGGCCCGAAGCCCCACCGCCCGACACCGGTCTGGTCTCGCTGGTGCTGATCCTGCGTTTCCTCGGCATCGCGGCCTCGCCTGACGGGCTGAAGCACGAGTACGGCCGGGGCGGCCGGCCGATGGAACCGCACGAGCTGCTTCGCTGCGCCAAGGGGCTGGGCGTCAAGTCGCGCCTTGTCCGTACCAAGTGGGACCGGCTGGCCCGCACGCCGCTGCCCGCCATAGCAAGGCGGCGCGACGGCGGCTTCTTCGTGCTGGCGCAGGTGGCGGCGGACAAGGTGCTGATCCAGGACCCGCTGGAATCGCGGCCGCTGGCGATCGATCGCGACAAGTTCGAGCAGGCCTGGAGCGGCGAGCTGATTCTGCTGACGAGGCGCGCGGCGCTGACCGACGACAACCGGAAATTCGGCATCGGCTGGTTCGTCCCGGCCATCGTGCGCTACCGCGCGCTGTTCACCGAAGTGCTGGTAGCATCCTTCTTTCTCCAGCTCTTCGCCCTGATCTCGCCGCTGTTCTTCCAGGTCGTGATCGACAAGGTGCTGGTCCATCGCGGATTGACGACGCTCGACGTGCTGGTGCTGGGGCTGGTCGTCGTTTCGGTGTTCGAAACGGTGCTGGGCACGCTACGGACATATGTCTTTTCCCACACCACCAACCGCATCGACGTGACTCTGGGCGCGCGGCTGTTCCGCCACCTGCTGGCCCTGCCGCTGTCGTATTTCCAGGCCCGCCGGGCGGGCGACAGCATAGCGCGGGTGCGCGAGCTGGAAACGGTGCGCAACTTCCTGACCGGCTCCGCCCTGACGCTGGTGATCGACCTTGCCTTCACGGTCGTCTTCCTGGCCGTCATGTACTTCTACAGTCCCGTGCTGACCTGGATCGTGCTGGCCACGATCCCGTGCTACGTGGCGCTGTCGGTCGTGGTCACCCCGATCCTGCGCAGCCGGCTGGACGAGAAGTTCGCGCGCGGCGCGGAGAATCAGGCTTTCCTGGTCGAAGCGGTCGGCGGGGTCGAGACGCTGAAGGCGATGGCGGTCGAGCCGGAGATGCACCGCCGCTGGGAAGAACAGCTTGCCGGCTACGTCGCGGCCGGCTTCAAGGTCTCCAACCTGGGCAGTGCAGCGGGCCAGATCGCCCAGCTCATCAACAAGCTCGGCACGGCGGCGACGCTGTATTTCGGGGCGATCCTGGTGATCGACGGCGACCTCAGCGTCGGCCAGCTCGTCGCCTTCAACATGCTGGCGGGACGAGTCAGTTCGCCGGTGCTGCGTCTGGCCCAGCTCTGGCAGGACTTCCAGCAGGCCCGCCTGTCGATCGCCCGGCTGGGCGACATCCTGAACACGGCGCCCGAGCCGTCCTACAACCCGAACCGCGCCGCCCTGCCGCCGATCAAGGGCGCGCTACGGTTCGACCACGTGACGTTCCGCTACCGGGTCGACGGATCGCCGGCGCTGACCGACGTGTCGATCGAGGTGCCGCCCGGTCAGGTCGTCGGCATCGTCGGCCCGTCGGGCTCCGGCAAGAGCACGCTGACCAAGCTGCTCCAGCGGCTCTACGTGCCGGAGTCCGGCCGCGTTATGATCGACGGCACGGATCTGGCCCTGGTCGATCCGGCGTGGCTGCGCCGGCAGGTCGGCGTGGTGCTTCAGGAGAACGTCCTGTTCAACCGCACGATCCGCGACAACATAGCCCTGGCCGATCCCGGCATGTCGATGGAACGGATCATCGAGGCCGCCAAGCTCGCCGGCGCCCACGAGTTCATCCTGGAACTGACGCATGGCTACGACACCATGGTCGGCGAGCGCGGCAGCACCCTGTCGGGCGGCCAGCGCCAGCGCATCGCCATCGCCCGCGCCCTGGTGACCCAGCCGCGCATCCTGATCTTCGACGAGGCGACCAGCGCGCTCGACTACGAATCCGAAAGCGCCATCCAGCGCAACATGCGGCGGATCTGCGCCGGCCGGACCGTGGTGATCATCGCCCACCGGCTGGCCGCCGTGCGCGGCGCCGACCGCATCCTGACGATCGAGGCCGGCCGCCTGACCGAGGACGGCACCCATGCCGACCTGCTGCGCCGGGGCGGCCGCTACGCCGCCCTCCACCGCCTTCAGAACGGGGAGGCCGCCAATGTCGTCGCGGGTTGAACCGGCAGCGCGTCCCAAACGCAACCGCCACGAGCTTGAGTTCCTGCCGGCGGCGCTGGAGATCGTCGAAACCCCGCCGTCGCCCGCCGGACGCGCCACCGCCCTGGCGCTGGCGGCGTTCCTGGTGACGGCACTGGCCTGGGCCTGGTTCGGCCATGTCGACGTCGTCGCGGTAGCGGAAGGACGGATCGTCCCGGACGAGGGCAGCAAGCAGATCCAGCCCAAGGAACTGGGCGTCGTCCGCGATATCCGCGTCCGCGACGGCCAGTCGGTCAAGGCCGGCGACACGCTGATCGAGCTGGACCCGACCGAGAGCGCCGCCGAACGCGACCGTCTGGTGCGCGAGGTGAATGAGACCGAGATCGAGGGCATCCGGCTTCATGCCACCCTGGACGCCGCTGATGCCCAGACCCCTGCGGCAGCCGCCGTCCTGACCCTGCCCGACGGCACCGACCCGACGCTGGCCGTCCTGCACCGCGAGCTGATGCGCAGCCGGCTGGGCGAGTACCAGGCGAAGATCGCGGCCCAGGGCAACGAGCTGCTTCAGCGTCAGGCCGAGCGGTCCGGCGTCGTGGCCGAGCAGACCAAGCTGCGCACGACGCTGCCGCTGATCCGCGAACGGGTCGAGGCGCTGCAATACCTCGCCCGCAAGGACCTGACGCCCAAGCTGAACGCGCTGGAGCTTCAGCAGGAACTGGTCGAGGCCGAACAGGACCTGACGATCCAGAACCACCGGCTGACCCAGCTCGACGCCCTGATCGTCACCCTGCGCGATAGCAGGCGGCAGGCGGAGCAGGAGTTCCGCAGCGTCACCCTGTCCGCCATCGCGGAAGCGGAGCGCAAGCTGGCCGGCCTGCGCCAGGAGCTGATCAAGGCGGAGGACCGGCGGGCTCGCCTGCAACTGACCGCCCCGATCGACGGCGTGGTCCAGCAGCTCGACGTCCACACCATCGGCGGGGTGGTGACCCCGGCGCAGAAGCTGATGGTGATCGTGCCGCGCGACGCCAAGCTCCAGATCGAAGCGCTGGTCCTGAACCGCGACATCGGCTTCGTCCGCGAGGGCCAGGAGGCGGAGATCAAGGTCGAGACCTTCCCCTTCACCAAATACGGCCTGCTGCGCGGGCAGGTGCTGCACCTGTCGCGCGATGCGCTGGCGCCCACCCCTGCCGCCAACGCCGCCGACGGCCAGAACCGCCAGCGCACGCCGGACGGCGCGGTCTACACGGCGCGGGTGTCGATGGACCGCACCTTCATGGCGGTGGACGGCCAGGAAATCCCACTCGGCCCCGGCATGGCGGTTTCGGTCGAGATCAAGACCGATCAGCGCCGCGTCATCGAATACCTGCTGGCCCCGATGCTGCGCTACAAGCAGGAGAGCCTGCGGGAAAGGTGAAGCGGCGCAACCGCTGACTTGACGACACCTGCTAGGTCAGCGATCGGATGATGCGCCGGAGCGCCGGGATTCGAAGCATCTTGTCATGGATGAATCCGAGGACCACCACGGCGCCGTCATCGGCGATATGGAACACGATCGTGTGCCGTGGCTTCTGGATTCTCGACAACGGGTCCGGGATGTTGTTGCGGCTGTGAGCGGTGTGATAGATGCCAACCCTTCGGCCGCGCACCTGGAACCAGTCGATCTCATCCTGACCGATGCCGGCAGCGATATCGCGGACCGACTGGACGATCAGGGCTTGGTAGCGCAGCCGACCGACCTCATGGAATTTCTTTTCGCTCCACTCAAGGATTTCATCCAGAGCATCCAGGGCATCGGCGTCGAAGCGGAATTTCCGGCGATCAGGCACTCTGTTTCGCCTTCAGACGGGCGCTCGCGCGCTCGCCGATACCGGCGACCAGGGCCTCGAGTTCCTCATCGGTGCTGGCCTCGACAAACCGGCCGGCGGCGATGTTGGCGTCGCTGCGGTCGATCATGCTGCCGAGCACGTCGAGCAACTGGCGCTCGGCGTCGATTTCCTCCTCGTACCTGCGCAAGGCCTCGCGGATCACCTCGCTGGCGTTCTGGTGTCGGCCGGTCTCGACCTGACCATCTACGAACCGGTTGAGACGCGGAGTGAGGGAAACGTTGCGGCCGCTCATGTCTGTCTCCTATCAAACCCTAGTGTCAAACCATGGTGTCAAAGTATGTTATCAGGACACAGACCAAGGTGCTATGACAGACTTGGTGCAAAAATGGCTGTGGGGACCGTCGGGGTGGAAGGTCGGCCCCTCATGCTGGGGCGCGAGCCTTCCCGGCCCACCGGCCGATCGTATGGTATCTGCCCGGATCGAGAAACTCAGGACCGGCGCCGGAGCAGGCGGCCCCGTCGAGGATATCCGGCGCTACCCCGCGCAGGGCGGCACTCACTTCCTCGTCCCTGGTTGCTTCGGCAAGGGCCTCCGGGTCGGCCCATTTGAGATGGCCCGCCTCGAAGCGGACTTGGATGCGGCCGGTTTCCCGGTCGGCAATGTTCACCACGGGGAACTTCCGGATGCACCGGCTCAGGAATTCCGTGTTGTTCTCGGCGGCCATCGCCGCCTTGTCCGGGTAGACCTCCTCCGGTCCCTTGGCGTTGATGTTGATCTTCCGGTAGCGCTCCAGATTGAGGATGCACTTGACGTCCAGGATATTCATCTCGCCGCTCCAGCCGAACGCAGCCGTAAGCGGCACGTCGCCGCGCGGGACGCTGTTGTCGAGAAACTCGTAGTGAACGGGAACGTTCGGGTCCAGCGCCCGGCCGAACAGGATGTTCTGCATGCCGGTGAACGCTTCCACGTTATGGGCAAGCAGATCGTCAACGGCCTTGAACCGGCCAAGCTCCAGGCCGCGCTGCCAGGAACGCTCGACGGTTTCCTGCGGGGGCGTGACCATCAGCGAATAGCACAGCAGGTTGCCGAAGCGGGACGGCAGGTGCTTGCTTTCGTCGGAGTCTAGCGCAAAGCTGTCGAAACGGAAGCGATCGATCATGAGATGCGAGGTCTGCTGCTTGTCGCCCTTGCGGATCAGATGCGCATCGAGCTTGCGGTCGATGATCGTCACCTCATGGCTCGTGAGCATCCCGGCATACTTGTACAAGGGGCCCA
>DASQKT010000688.1:0-2620 GCA_035630415.1 Skermanella sp. | reverse complement strand
GACGTCCAGCCGTGCCCGCAAATCGTCGGCCGGCTACGACCTGACGCGGCTGATCGTCGGGTCCGAAGGCACGCTGGGCATCATCACCGAAGTCACGATCCGGCTCTACGGCGTGCCGGAGGCGATGGCATCGGCCGTGTGCTCCTTCTCCGACATGGGATCGGCGGTCGCCGCCGTCACCACGATCATCCAGTTCGGCATCCCGGTCGCCCGCGTCGAGTTCCTCGACAGCAACGCCATGCGGGCCACCAACAAGCATTCCGGCCTCACCCTGAACGAGGTGCCGACACTGTTCTTCGAGTTCCACGGCAGCGAGGCCTCGGTCGCGGAACAGGCCGAGCTGGTCAAGGAGATCGTAGCGGACAACGGCGCCTCCGATTTCCAGTGGGCATCCGATCCGGAAGCCCGCGCCCAGCTCTGGCGTGCCCGGCACAACATCCACTACGCCATCCAGGGCATGCGGCCGAACGCGCGCGTCTGGAGCACCGATGTCTGCGTGCCGATCTCGGCGCTGACCCAGGTTATGACCGAAACCCAGCCGGACCTGGAGGCGGCGTCGTTCTTCATCGCGACGGTCGGCCATGTCGGCGACGGCAACTTCCATCTGGGCCTGTGCATCGACCCGAACAGCCCGGCGGACCTTGCGGAGGCGGAAATCCTGAACGACCGGCTGGTCCGCCGCGCCATAGCCCTGGACGGCACCTGCACCGGCGAACACGGCGTCGGCTACGGCAAGGCCAAGTTCATGGATCTGGAACACGGCGAGGGCGTCCGCTTCATGCGCGCGATCAAGCAGGCGCTCGACCCGCAGGACATCCTCAATCCGGGAAAGATCCTTCCGGCCGGGCGGTAACGCGTGCCTGCGGCATGATCGACATACGCTTGCGTGCGGTCTGGGGCTTGATATAACGGCTGCCCGATAAAAGCCTCAGGCATTGCAACCATGACAGAACCGGTCGAGACGATCGGCAGCGCTTCAGGTGACCGCCGCCTGCTCCGCCGTCACGACCAGTTCGCGAAGATGCTGCTCGACCAGCCCGGCATCGCCGACGCTTTCCTGCGGGAGCGCTTGCCGGCCGGGGTCGCGGCGTTGCTGTCGGCGGAACCGGCGACCGACCGGTCCGAGAGCTTCGTCGATCCCACCCTGGCGGAGCTTCGCGGCGACCGCATCTATAGTCTCGCCACCAGGGAGAATCAGCCTTTCCTGGTGTGGACGATGGTCGAGCACAAAAGCTCCCCCGAAGCGGACGCCATCGTGCAGGTGCTGGGATATCTGACCGGCGTCGCTTCCAGCAACGCCCAGCGGCGCGTGAACCCGGACGGGACGGTATGGATCGTCCCGGTACCGGTATTCGCGGTCATCCTGTACCACGGCACCGACCGCTGGTCGCTGCCGACCAGCCTCGGTGCGGCATATGGCTTGCCGGATGGAATGCTCTCGGCAGGGCTGCTCGATTTCAGGTATACTCTGGTCGATCTGACGACCATTCCCGATGCCGAGCTGTCGCGTCATCCGGAGCTTCAGGGCGGTCTGCTGATGCTGAAATACGCGACCCGCGACGACGATCCTGAAGTCACCCTGGAGCGGTTGCTGGGAGCGGCGGCGGTAGTCGGCTTGACCATCGTCCGCATCGTGGTCAAGTATCTTTTCGGAGTGGGCGACGCTACTCAACTGGAGCGTCTGCGGGCGGTGCTGGGTCGCGTAATGCCGGGGCAGGAGGACGAAATTATGCCGACGATCGGAGATGTCTATGTGGCCCAGGGAGTCGCCAAGGGGCTCGCGCAGGGCCGAGCGCTCGGCCTTGAGCAGGGTCATGCCCAAGCCAAGGCGGAGACATTGATGCGAATGCTCCGACGCCGGTTCGGCGAAGTCCCCGAAGCGGTCGAACAGAAGGTTTCGGCAGCGGCGGTGTCCGACATCGACAACTGGATTGACGCACTCGTCGATGGCAAGCCGCTCGACGCCGTGTTCGAAGATCCAACACACTGAAGCCGTAAAGAATCGCGCGTCCGCGACGACGCACTCACCCTGAATATACCGGCTTAAGGGCCGAACCAATCCCCCGCTCTCCTGTTCGTCATCGGATACCGACGTAACCGATCGATCAGGGGAGCCATCCCATGCCAGAATCTCCAGACAATACCGTCACCGACAACGCCGCGCGCAGCCGTTATGAACTGGCGGCGGGCGATGCCATTGCCTTCATCGAGCATGTCGGCGAGGGCGATGCCGTCGCCTTCGTGCATACGGAAGTGCCGGAAGCGATGGAAGGCAAGGGCGTCGGTTCCAAGCTGGTGAAAGGCGCGCTGGACGATGTCCGCCGCCGTGGCCTCAAGGTGGTGCCGCGATGCCCCTTCGTCAGGGAATACATCGCCCGCCATCCCGAGTACCAGGACATCGCGCAACCGGTGCCTGAAGAACAATAAACTACATCCTGGGAGGATATGTTGAGGAATGCCACTGCCCCGCGCCCGGTCACCGTCGCGCAATCCGTGGTCAGGCTGGACGCCGGGTTTCTTGAAGATGTCCTCGATGGTCTGGGACAAACGGAAAAGACCCTGCCGGCCAAGTATTTCTACGACGAGCGCGGTTCGAAGCTGTTCGACGAAATCTGCGAAC
>DASQKT010000687.1:0-6741 GCA_035630415.1 Skermanella sp. | reverse complement strand
CATGCTGGCCGGCGAGATCATGAATGTCGGCGGCCTGTCCAAGCGCATCGTCAAGCTGGCGATGACGCTGGTCGGCCACATCAAGGGCGGCCTGGGCTATGTCGCCATTCTGGCGGCCTGCATCCTCGCCAGCCTGTCCGGATCGGCCGTGGCCGACGCGGCGGCGCTGTCGGCCCTGTTGGTCCCGATGATGGTCGAAGCCGGCCATGACAAGGCGCGTTCCGGCGGTCTGGTCGCGGCATCGGGCATCATCGCGCCGGTCATCCCGCCCAGCATCGGCTTCATCATGTTCGGCGTCGCCGGCGGCGTGTCGATCACCCAGCTTTTCCTGGCCGGCATCTTCCCCGGCATCATGCTCGGCTTGGCTCTGGCGATCACCTGGTGGCTGGAGTGCCGCAAGGAGACGCTCGTCACGCCTCCGCGTGCCTCCCGGAAGGAAATCATCCACGCCCTGATCGACAGCTTCTGGGCGCTGATGCTGCCGATGATCATCATCTTCGGCCTCAAGTTCGGCATCTTCACCCCGACCGAAGCCGCCGTCGTCGCCGCCGTCTACTCCCTGTTCGTCGCCACCGTCGTCTACCGCGAACTGAAGTGGAACCACGTCTACGACGTGTTCCTGACCGCCGCCAAGACTACCGCCGTCGTGATGTTCCTGGTTGCCGCCGCGATGGTGTCGGCCTGGATGATTACCGTCGCCGACCTGCCGGGCCTGGTCACCGAACTGCTCGAACCGCTGATGGACAATCAAACGCTCCTGCTGCTCGCGATCATGGTGCTGGTCGTCGTCGTCGGCACCGCCATGGACATGACGCCGACCATCCTGATCCTGACGCCCGTGCTGATGCCGGTCGTCAGGGAAGCGGGAATCGACCCGGTTTATTTCGGCGTTCTGTTCATCATGAACAATGCTATCGGCCTGATCACACCGCCTGTCGGAACCGTGCTGAACGTCGTGGCCGGCGTGGCGAAAATAAGCATGGAGGACGTCATCAAGGGTGTCTGGCCCTTCATGGTTGCGCAGTTGATCGTGCTGTTCCTGCTTGTGATGTTCCCGTCATTGGTCACCGTCCCGGCCGCGTTCTTCTCCGGACGCTAATCGCCAAACTTAAGAAACAAGTTCCCAAAGGAGGAAGACAAACCATGTCGAACCGCTTTTCCAGGCTTGCCGCCACACTGGCCCTTCCGGGCCTGCTGATCCTGGCACAGCCCGCCGCAGCCGAGATCAACAGCCACACCCTGAAGTTCGCGGCGCAGAACCAGAAGGGCCATCCCCAGGTACAGGGCATGGAGAAGTTCGCCGAACTGGTAAAGGAGAAGAGCGGTGGCAAGATCACCATCAAGCTCTTCCCCGGTGGAACGCTGGGCGGAGACGTCCAGACGCTCTCCGCCCTTCAGGGCGGCACCGTCGAGATGTCGGTGATGAACGCCGGCCTGATGAGCGGCGTGTCCAAGGACTTCTCGCTGGTCGATCTTCCTTTCATGTTCGAGACACCGCAGCAGGCGGATGCCGTCATGGACGGCCCGTTCGGCACCAAACTGGCGGAAGCCCTCCCCGCCAAGGGCGTCGTCGCGCTGGGTTATTGGGAACTGGGCTTCCGCAACCTGACCAACAACCGCCGCGCCGTAACGAAGGCCGATGATATCTCCGGTCTGAAGATCCGGGTGCTTCAGTCGCCGGTCTTCATCGACCTGTTCACCGCACTCGGCGCCAACCCGGTGCCGATGCCCTATCCGGAGCTTTATACCGCCCTGGAGACCGGCACGGTTGACGGTCGGGAAAACCCGTACAGCAACGTGGTTTCCGCCAAGATGTTCGAGGTCCAGAAGTACCTGACCGTCACCAATCACATCTACAATCCGCAGATCGTGATCATGTCCAAGAAGGCTTGGGACAAGCTGAACGAGGACGAGCGGAAGGTGATCCAGGACGCGGCTGCCGAAGCGCGCGACTTCCAGCGCAAGGTTTCCCGTGCCCAGAGCGAAGAAGCGCTGGCCGAGCTGAAGAAGGCTGGGATGCAGGTGACCGAACTGCCGGCCGAGGAAATCGCCAAGCTCCGCGAGAAGGCCAAGCCGGTGATCGAAAAGCACTCGGCGGCAGCGAATGCTGACATGGTTAAAATGCTCAAGGACGAACTGGCAAAGGCCGGCGGCGGCAAAATTTAGTTAGACTGCCACGGTTAAAGACTGGGAGCCCGGCACAAGCCGGGTTCCTCTTAAAAAATTTAGCGCGGAGATTGCTCTCCGCGCTTTTTTCATTGAACTAAACGGCCTTGAGACCATTGTTGCAGTGCGGTCACCATGCCGCATACGCCTTCTTGGGCGTTTCCTCCCTAGACTTCAGGCCGTCTGAAAAGGCGGCCTTCTTTTTGCACATTTTTCTGGAAAATGACATTAAACTGACGGACGTATCCGTTAGATCATCATCATCAGAACTGCACCCCTCTGGTCAGCGCGCCGTCGACAACGAGATTAGTCCCTGTGATGAAGCTGGCGGCGGGACTGGCGAGGAAGACGGTCGCGTTGGCCATCTCCTGCGGCGTGCCCATGCGTCCGGTCGGGTTGAGCGCCAGCGCCGTGGCGTAAAGTTCCGGGTTGCCGTCCTTGATCTGGTTCCAGACGCCGCCTTCGAAATAGGTGTTTCCCGGTGAGACGGAGTTGGCGCGGATGCCCTTGCCGGCAAGCTGAAACGCCAGCCCTTGCGTATAGTGGATCAGTGCCGCCTTGAAGGCTCCATAGGGTCCGGCGGCGAAGTCGATTTCCCGACCAGAAACGCTGGAAATCGTCACGATGGACGGCGCCTTGCTCTTTTCCAGGTGAGGCATGCAGGCGTTGACCAGATGGACGGTTCCCATCATGTCGATGTCGAAGCCGCGTTTCCAGCTCTCGTCGTCGGTGCCGATGGCAAGGGCGCTGACGTTGGAGACGGCGATGTCGATGCCGCCGAACTCCGCCGCCGCGTCCGCGACCCAGGCCGCCAGCGCCGGCCCGTCGGCCACATCCACAGCCCGGCCCGTGGCGTTGACGCCCTTGGACTTCAACGCGGCCACCGTCTGTTCGACGTCGTCGGCATGGCGCGCGCAGATCGCCACGTCGGCTCCCTCGGCCGCCAGCGTTTCCGCGATGGCGCGGCCGATGCCCTTGGTCCCGCCGGTCACGACGGCCCGCAGACCCTTCAATCCGAGATCCATTCGACGCCTCCCTGTGAGTTGGATAGGCCCCGGCGGAGAGCGGTGCCGCTCTGCGCCAGGGCCGTTACGACTTAGCGGAAGTACTTCTTGGCGACCGAAGCGCCGACCGTGTACTTGGGATCGACCATGTTGCCGAGCCGTACCTTGGCGCATTGCGTGATCAGCATATACGCTTCCAGCTCGTCCATGCCCCACTCGGCCGCCGACCAGCGGACCAGTTCGCGGTAGGCGATGCGGGCGGCGTCCTCCAGCGGGCGGGCACTGCCGATGGTCATGAACATGTCTTCCGTCTCGAGCTGCGGCCACGCGATCTTGTGGTCCTTGATCAGGTCGATCTGGAGCGTGGTGGTGGAGGGGATTTCCAGGGCCACGCCGCATAGTTCGCCGTCGCCCTGGATCGCGTGGCAGTCGCCGACATAGAGCAACGCGCCGTCCCGTTGGACCGGCAGGTAAATCACGGCGCCGGGCGCCACGTCCGGCAGGTCCATGTTGCCGCCGTAGTAGTCGGGCTGAAGCGAAGTGATCGCCTCGATCTCCGGCGAGACGCCGATGGTGCCGATGAAGGGTTCGTAGGGGAGCGTGATGCGGTCGCTCCAGTAGACGCCGTTTTCGTCGACGTTGACCTTCTTGACCTTCTCCGGCAGCGGCTTGTTGAGAAGTGCCGTGGACTTGGTTCCGACCAGCCCGCCGAACTCGCTGATGAGGCAGGTGGTGCCGACCGGCTGCGGTCCGCGCGGCTTGACCGAGTGGATGTAGACGGCAAGGCAATCGCCCTTCTTGGCGCCCTTGACGTAGACCGGTCCGGTCTGCGGGTTCAGGAAGGGGACGTTCAGCAGTTCCGAGGGGATGTCGGTTTCCGACTTGATCTTGCCTTCGAACGCGTCGTGGGTTTCCGCCTCGACCACGGCGCCGGGCTCGACCTCGATCACGGGATCGACATAGGGGCCGTAAACGTAATGGAACTTGCCTTGCTGCTCTATCGTGATCTTCTGGCGCGACGTTTCCTTGCCACCGGCGACGCCCCGCTTGGCCATGATGGATGTTTCCAGCCAGGACATTCTTTATTCCTCCGCAAGTTGGTACTCAGTATTGGAAATCAGACCGCGAGGTAACGGCGTACCGTCTCGCGGTCGTTCAGTTGTTCCGGCGCCACTTCCGTGACGATCCGGCCTTTGTCCATGACGTAGCAGTGCCGGGCCATGGCCCGGATCATCTCCAGGTTCTGCTCGACGAAGACGATTGTGATGCCCATAGAGCGGTTGAGTTCGACCACGATCCGCGCGATCTCCTGGACGATACTGGGCTGGATGCCTTCCGACGGCTCGTCCAGCAGGATCAGCGAGGGGCTGCCGACCAGCACCCTGCCGATGGCAAGCTGCTGCTGCTGGCCGCCCGACATGGTGCCGGCCCGCTGCTTCCGCCGTTCCCGCAGGATCGGGAAGAAGTCGTAGACGCGGTCGTAGTCGGCGGGCTTCTTGGCGCCATGGATCATCTCCCCGACCTTCAGGTTCTCCTCCACCGTCATGCGGGGGAAGACCTCCCTGCCCTGCGGCACGTAGCCGATGCCGAGATGTGCGCGCTGGTGCGGTTTCAGGCCGCTGATGTCGCGGCCCTCGAACGTCACCGCTCCGTCCATCGCGGGCAGAAGCCCGATCAGGGTCTTCATCAGCGTCGATTTACCGACGCCGTTCCGCCCGATCACCGCCGCGATGGTGCCCTGCTCGACGGTCAGTTCGACCCCTTGCAGGACCGGCTTGCCGCCGTAGCCGGAACGCAATCCGGACATGGCCAGCAGGGAGCCGTTGGCGTGCGCGTCAGTCGTCATGATCGACGTGTCCAAAGTAGATCTCTGCGACGGCGTCGTTGGCGGTGATCTCCGCCACCGTGCCCTGGGCGAAGATCTGGCCGAAGTGAAGCACCGTCACCCGCTGGGCGATCTGGCGGACGAAAGCCATGTCGTGCTCGACCGCCAGCACGGTGACGCCGTCGGCGTTCAGCGCGCGGACCATCTCGCCCGTCTCGTAGGTCTCGTCGGGCGACATGCCGGCGGTGGGCTCGTCTAGCAGCAGCAGGCGCGGCTTCAGGCTGATCGCCATCCCGATTTCCAGCCACTGCTTCTGCCCATGGCTGAGACTGGCCGCCTGCATATCGGCCGAGGCCGTCAACCGCAGGAATTCCAGCAGGCGGGCGATTTCCTCATCCAGCGATGCGCCTTCCAAATGGTGCTGAAGGGCGATGGTCAGGTTCTGGCGGACGCTGAGTGCCGCGAAGATGCCGGGCACCTGGAACTTGACGCTGATGCCCTTGCGGATGCGCTGGAATGGCTTGAGGTGCGTGATGTCCTCGCCCGCATACAAGATGCGTCCGCTCGACGGGGAATGCTCGCCCAGGAACAGGCGGAACAGCGTGCTCTTGCCGGCCCCATTCGGGCCGATCAGGCAGTGAACCTCCCCCTCGTTCAGTTCGAAATTGACGTTGTTGGTGACGCGAAGCCCGCCGAAGCGCTTGTTCAGGTCGATGGTTTGAAGGAGTGCGGTCATCGGGCTCCCCTAAGGCGTCGGGACAGGCCGGCGATGCCGGGAATCAGCCCTTGAGGGGCGAACAGCACGACGACGACCAGCAGCGCGCCCATCACGACCAGGGCGTACTGGCTGCCGTAAATGGTCAGGGTCTGGAAGACGCTGAGCACCGCGAAGGTGCCGACCAGCGTCGCGGTCAGGTCGCTGCGTCCTCCGACAGCGACCCAGACGACCGGCAGGGCCGCCGCCGTCAGGCCCATGCTGGACGGCGTGATGTACTGCCCCCAGGAGGTGTAGAGGACGCCGCTCAACCCCGCCAGGGAACTGCCGATGATGAAGGCGATGAGCTGGTACTTGCGGACGTCGTAGCCCAGCATCTCGGCCCGTTCCGGGTTCTCCCGGATCGCCACCAGGACATTGCCAAACGGCGAGTTTACCAGGATGCGCAGGCCCAGATAGACCACGACCAGCAGCCCGAGGATGACGTAGTAGAGCTGCACGTCGGGAAACAGCACGATATCGCCGTCGAACCACGGGATGGTCAGCGGCGGCATGCCGGTCATGCCGTTGAAGCCGTTCAGCCGGGCGGTGCCGACCCTCCATTCGGGTCCGGCGGTCTGCGCCATGAACCGCTCGAACACCAGCGTCACCGACAGCGTGACGATGCCGAGGAAGACGCCGCTGATCCTTCCGAAGAACAGGAAGTAGCCGAGCACCGCCGCGAACACCGCCGATACCGCCACCGCAATCACGACCGCCAGGATGGTGAAGCCGTAGTCGCTGCCGTAGTTGAGCGTCAGGATACCATAGGCGTAACCCGCCAGCCCGAAGAACGCCGTCTGGCCGAACGACAGCGCGCCGCCGTAGCCCCAGATCAGGCTGAGGCCCAGCGCCATGAAGATCCAGTTGAAGAAGTAAACGGTGTTGCCGACGGTCCAGCCATCCGTGAAGCTCGGATAAGCCGCCGCCGCCAGCACCACTATGACGAAGCCGGTCCAGAACGCAGGCCCCCTGCCCATCGTCTGCGGGCC
>DASQKT010000686.1:0-5084 GCA_035630415.1 Skermanella sp. | reverse complement strand
TATCCGGAAGCTGCTGCTGGCCGGGGCAGACAAGGTGTCGATCAACACCGCCGCCGTGGCCCGTCCCGATTTCGTCCGCGAGGCCGCCGAAAAGTTCGGTTCCCAGTGCGTCGTGGTCGCGGTGGACGCCAAGTCGGTCGGCCCCGGCAAGTGGGAGGTCTTCACCCATGGCGGCCGCAACCGCACCGGCCTCGACGTGGTCGAATGGGCACGGCGGATGGCGGAATACGGGGCAGGGGAGATCCTGCTGACCTCGATGGACCGCGACGGCACCAAATCCGGCTTCGACATCGACCTGACCCGCGCGGTGGCGGATGCAGTACGCGTGCCGGTGATCGCATCCGGTGGCGTTGGTACACTCGACCATCTGGTCGCTGGCATCCGGGACGGCCACGCGACAGCGGTGCTCGCCGCCTCAATCTTCCATTTCGGCATCTTCTCGATCGGGGAAGCCAAGGCCCATATGGCGAAGGCCGGTATCCAGGTCCGCGACACGGTGGCGGCATGAGCGGGGACGATACGGCTGATTCGACTGTTCTCGACCGGCTCTACGAGACGGTGGATTCCCGGCGTGGGCAGGACCCGGCGACGTCCTATACAGCCAAGCTGTTCTCGCGCGGCACCGCCAAGATTGCCCAGAAGCTGGGCGAAGAGGCGGTGGAAGCCGTGATCGAGGCGATGCGCGGCGATAAACAGAAGCTGTCGGAGGAGTCCGCCGACCTGCTGTATCACCTGATGGTGCTGTGGGCCCATGCCGGGATCAAACCGGCCGACGTCTACGCCATCTTGGCCGCCCGCGAGGGCATCAGCGGGATTGCCGAGAAAGAGCAACGCAAGCACACCAGCGGAGGCAACTGATGGCCTATGATACCAACAACATCTTTGCCAAGATCCTGCGCGGCGAGATCCCGTCCAAAAAGGTCTACGAGGACGAACACACTCTCGCCTTCCACGACATCAACCCCCTGAGCCCGACCCATATCCTGGTGATCCCCAAGGGGCCGTACGTGTCGTTCGACGACTTCTCGGAAAAGGCGTCCGACGCCGAGATCACCGCCTTCATCCGCGCCGTCGGCAAGGTCGCCCGCGATGCCGGTGTGGCTGGTGACGGCTACCGCATCCTGGCGAATATCGGCGAGAACGGCCACCAGGAAGTCCCCCACCTGCACGTCCACATCTTCGGCGGACGGAAGCTCGGCCGCATGTTGGCGCGCGAATAATCCACCACCCGTATGTGTCGCTCGTAGGTCGTGCTAAAGCGAAGCGGCAGCCGACAGGCAGGCGTGTCTATGTCGGCTGCCGCTTCGCTTTAGACCGACCTACGAAGCATTGACAATCTCCGATAGCTCGATCCTAGAGACCGCTGGTATCAGGGCGGTCGGCAACCTCGCGGATGGCCTGGATGGCTTCCTCGGTCGCTGTCGCGACCACGCGGCTGTTCAGTTCCGTCACGCTGTAGTCTTCGCCTTCCAGAAAGCCAGCGAACCCGCCAGCTTCTTGCGTGATCAGCACGCCGGCGGCGTGGTCCCATGGCTTCGATCCCTGCGACAGGACGAACTGACGCCGGCCCAGTGCCAGATCGATGTAGTCCGCAGCCGAGCAGCGGTGGTTCAGGACCGCGCCGAACAACCCGGATGCAGTTAGCCCCGGATCAGGCATGGTCCAGTTTTCCGGAGTCCAGTAAGCCGATCCGACCGACTGGTTCAGGGGAGTCGCCTTATCCACTTCCAGGCGCCTGCCGTCGCTCCAGGCACCGCCGCCAAGCAGGGCCGTGACTGTGACGTTGTTGATCGGGTCGTGGATCCAGCCGGCCTTGGTCTGCCCCCCGACGACATAAGCCAGGATCGTCCCGAACACCGGATTGCCAGCGGCGAAGTTCAGCGTCCCGTCCACCGGGTCGATCACCCAGACAGGTGTGTCGCCCAGCAGAGCGTCCAGCATCGCCGGCTCGCGCGAGACCAACTCCTCACCGATCACCAGCGTTTCCGGATACGCCTCCAGCAGCAGCCGGCTCAGCATCTCCTCCGCCTCGATATCGGCGATCGTGACGGGATCGTTCGGTCCCTTCTGGGCAATCTCGCCCGCCGCCAGATTGCGGAACCGCGGCAGGATCTTAGCTTCCACGGCGGCGCGGATCAGGCCGCTGACGTGGTCCATATCGATCATCATAGGAACTTCCGGGTCAAAGTAAGGGCCAAGTTGAGGTGATGGGTAACCAAAGGATCAGGGCTGCTCGGCGATCACGATAAAAGGTTTGGGGCACCCGGCGTTCTGCTGCCGCACAGCGGTCAGGCTGACAGCCGCCGCCTCCGCCGCTGAGCACGCCAGCGCATACTTGGTGTCACCGCCGGGACCGGAAAGCGCCTCCGCGCCGGGCGGCGGCAGGGCGCGTCGCTCGACGGCCACCCGTGGCGCCTTGTCCGGCCTGGGGCGGCCATCGTCGTTGCCGGGGGGCGCCGTGAAACTGCGCAGACCCGCATCGGATGCCGCCTGAACGGCGCCCGGCAACAGCAACGCAGCCGCCATCAGCGCCGCGACGGTGACGCGGCGCAGGGACAAGCTCGGCAGTGTGATGACTGGGTTGTTCATGGCCGGACCGGTGCTGCGGGATCTGACGCCGGTTTCCCGATGCCGGAGCCCATCATACCCCAACCTTGGCCTGCGGTCAGGCGGTCTTCGCGCGTCGGGGCTCGTGGCGGGGCTCGCGCTGCATCATTTCGCGGAGCGTCGCGATCAGCTCGTGCCCCTTGGGCGTCAGCGAGATGATCTTGCGGCGGCGCTCTCGCGGGTCTTCCTCCGCCTGCACAAGGTCCAGCCCCGGTTTGCCGAAGCTGTGCCACTTGCTGAGCGCCGCCACGTTGCGCGACGCCGACGACTGGGCGATGCCAAGGCGTTCCGCCAGCTCCCGCATCGACATGCCTTCGTTCTGCGCCAGCGTCAGGAACGACAGGGCGTACTGGATCGGCAGGTCGGGGTCGAGCTTGCGGAACTCCTCCAGCACATGCATCAGCGTGAAGATCTCATCATGTCGCACGCCTCCTGCCATTCAGCATACCCCGCTTATCAGGAGACCAGCGCCTGGGAGTGTAGATGCCGTGCCAGCGGCCGAACCAGAAAAGCAGTTCGCCGCGCTCGCGCCGTACCTCAAGCCAGGAACCGGGCCGCGCCCATCGGGCATATTCCACATAGAGCTTAGGACCGCGTTTCAGCGTCAGGTAAATCGGCATCACAACACCCAGGGAACCATATGAGGAACGAATTTACTGCGAGGACCATGCCGGAAGGCTTGTTCATCGACACGTAGCGGTGGCCGGTAAACCCGGTTTGGCTGATGTTTCGGTGAATAGCTCGCATGGTCGTCTCCTCGTTCTGGATCTCGGATGTTTGTTTGACGCCTGCATCTATCACCGATTCCGGCAATAGATGCAAGTCTCTAAATCTTCCGACCTCGGATGCGTTCAAGCGTAAGAATGGGGTCGTCGGCCATCAAGCCGATGTCCTTCTTCACGTGGTCGGGCAGGTGATGCAGCGTGGCGGCCGTCCCGGCCTCCCGCCACCAGCGCACAAGGATGCGCCATACGCGGATCATTGCAGTATCCTCCGGTCAATCAATGCAGATGCGTAATACATCCGCTTTCGGATGTATTTTGTCAACGCATTTCGTCGGTGGAATGCCGGACGAGCGGGAGGGTGGAAGCATGCCGGACCGTCGGCCCGGCACGCGATAAGCTCGTTACTTCACAAGTCCAAGTTCCGTCAGCGTGCTTTCGATCTGGCTGCGCTCGGTCTTCAGGAACTGCGCGAACTGGTCGGACGGCAGGTACAGGTCGATCCAGCCACGCTGCTTCGCCAGTTCCTTCCACTCGGCACTCGCCGTCACCTTGGTCATCAGGCCGTCGAGTTCCTTGCGCTCGGAATCCTTCATCCCGCCGGGAGCGAAGACCCCGCGCCAATTGACGAACTCAAGGTTGACGCCCTGTTCCTTCAGGGTCGGCGTATCGACGCCCTCCAGGCGTTCCGGCGACGATACCGCCAGCGCCCGCAGCTTGCCCGACTGGATTTGCGGTGCGAACTCGTTGTAGCCGCTGACCGCCGCCGTGATATGGCCGCCCAGCACGGCCGCCAGCACCTCGCCGCCGCCGGCGGTCGCGATGTAGTTGACCTTGGACGGCTCGACCCCGGCTTCCTTGGCGATCAGGCCGGCAAGGATCTGGTCGCTGCCACCCGCCGAACCGCCGCCCCAGGATACCGATCCGGGTTCCGCCTTGAACTTGTCCAGCAGGTCCTTCAGCGACTTCAGCGGACTGTCGGCCGGGACGACGATGCTGGAATACTCGCCGGTAAGTCGCGCCAGCGGCGTCACCTGATCCAGCGTCACGGCCGATTTGTTGGTGATGATGGCGCCGACCATGATCTGGCCGCCGACCAGCAGCGTCGGCGTCCGCTTCTTGGCGGTGACGAACTGGGCAAGGCCGATCGTGCCGCCGGCGCCGGGGATGTTCACCACCTGGACGTTCGGCACCAGCTTTTGGTTCTGAAGCACCTGCTGGACCGAGCGCGCGTGCTGGTCCCAGCCCCCGCCGGGTGCTGCGGGTGCTATGATCTCGAGGCTCTTGACCTCAGCGGATGCCGGGCTGCCGAGCATCGTACCGGCGGCCAGCACGGCCGCCATCACTGGCATGAAGAATGTGAATTGCCGGCGTAACATCTTGTCTCCTCCCTCTGATTGTTCTTAGGCAAGCCTGTTTTTGTGTGTGGGTTGCCGCATTGCAGCCATGTTATCAGACAAAACGCTCCATGCACGATTTCGGTGCGGATGTCGCCGAAAGTTATAGGACATCACCTTATTTCGTCTTCGGAAGGCCTGCTACAGCCGTACAAGCGTGCGGATGTCACAAACCTGTCACTTAAAGCCGGTACAGTATTGGCTACCGCAGTGCTTACGGTCCAAATAACCGTACGTGTTTTGTGGAAATCAAGACCGTGTTGGAAATATCGGCTGTGACGAAGCGCACTGCCGGGCAGTTCGCGTATCGCGTTTTATTTCACTCGCCCCGTATCCGGTGGTTTCGGCCAATCCCGAA
>DASQKT010000685.1:0-7784 GCA_035630415.1 Skermanella sp. | reverse complement strand
TCAGGCCTGGATCAACATGGCGTCCAGCCTTCACCTGATGCCGACCAAGGGCATGACCCTGCCCTTCATCAGCTATGGCGGCTCGTCGCTGCTGGCGCTGGGCTTCGGCATGGGCATGGTGCTGGCCCTGACACGCAAGCGATTCGGCGGGGGAGACGGCAAATGACCGACGCTACCCAGTCCTCACCGGTAATCCTGGCAGCCGGCGGCACCGGCGGCCACATGTTCCCGGCGGAAGCGCTGGCGCGCGAGCTTCTGGCGCGCGGCGAGCGCGTCGTGCTGGTGACCGACCGGCGCGGCAAGGCCTTCGGCGATGCCCTGCCGGAAGTGGAAGTCCACCGCATCCGCGCCTCCAGCTTCGGCAGCGGCATCATGGGCAAGATCCGGGGCGTGTTCGAACTGACGCTCGGCGCCTTCCAGGCCCGCCGGCTGATGTCCAGGCTGAAGCCCACCGCCGTGGTCGGCTTCGGCGGCTATCCCTCGGTCCCCACGGTGCTGCTGGCGCAGCGCGGCGGCGTGCCGACGATCCTGCACGAACAGAACGCCGTGCTGGGCCGCGCCAACCGACTCGCCGCCCCCGGCGCCATGCGGATCGCGACCTCGTTCGCGTCCGTCTCGACGGTCAAGCCGGCGGATGCCGGCAAGCTGGTCTTCACCGGCAATCCCGTCCGCCCCAACGTCACCGCCGTCCGCGACCTGCCCTACCCAGCCCTGGACGACAACGGCGAGGTGCGCTTGCTGGTGGTCGGCGGCAGCCAGGGCGCCCGCATCTTCAGCGAGATCGTGCCCGAAGCGCTGGCGCTCCTCCCCGATGCGCTCAGGCGCCGGATCAGGATCGCCCAGCAGTGCCGCCCCGAGGACATCGAAGCGGCCAAAACAGCCTTCGCCAAGGCCGGCATCGACGCCGAACTGTCCACCTTCTTCCGCGACGTGCCGGACCGTCTGGCCGCCTGCCACCTAGCGATCTGCCGCTCCGGCGCTTCCACCGTCGCCGAACTGGCCACCGTTGGGCGTCCCGCCCTCCTGGTGCCTTACCCCTACGCGATGGACGACCACCAGACCGCCAACGCCCAGGCCGTGGCCGATGCCGGCGGCGCGTGGCTGATGCCGCAGACCGCCTTTACGGCCCGCGCGCTGGCCGACCGCCTGACGGCGCTGCTCGACCTGCCCGCGACATTGACCAAGGCAGCAGAAGCCGCCCACGCCCGTGGCGCCACCGACGCCGCGTCGCGTCTGGCCGATGTCGTCCTCGCCACCGGAAAAAGCGCATCCCTGACCCACAGCGCCCCCCACGGCGACCAGCCGAGGGCCGGCGCGGATCATTACTCAACCGAGGCCGCCGAATAATGAGAGCCCTGCCCCTGTCCATCGGGACGATCCACTTCGTCGGTATCGGCGGGATCGGCATGAGCGGCATCGCCGAGGTCCTGCGGAACCTCGGCTACTCCGTGCGCGGCTCCGACATCGCCGACAGCGCCAACGTCAAGCGCCTGCGCGCCCTGGGTATTCCGGTCGAGATCGGCCATCGCGGCGAAAACCTCGCCGACGCCTCCGTCGTCGTGATCTCATCGGCCGTGAAGAAGGACAACCCGGAAGTCGTCGCCGCCCGTCAGGCGCTGATCCCGGTCGTCCGCCGCGCCGAGATGCTGGCGGAACTGATGCGCCTGAAGTGGTCGGTCGCGATCGGCGGCACCCACGGCAAGACCACGACCACCAGCATGGTCGGCACCCTGCTGGAAGGCGCAGGCCTTGACCCCACCGTCATCAACGGCGGCATCATCAACGCCTACGGCACCAACACCCGGCTCGGCTCCGGCGACTGGATGGTGGTGGAAGCGGACGAGAGCGACGGCACCTTCACCAAGCTGCCGGCCCTGATCACCGTCGTCACCAACATCGACCCGGAGCACCTGGACCACTACGGCACCTTCGACGGCGTCAAGGCGGCGTTCGACAGCTTCGTCCAGAACATCCCGTTCTACGGCTTCGCCGCACTCTGCATCGACCATCCCGAAGTCCAGGCGATGATCCCACGCGTCTCCGACCGCCGCATCGTGACCTACGGCTTCAGCCCGCAGGCCGATGTCCGCGCCATCGACGTGGTGACCGGCACCGACGGCGCCCACTTCAACGTGGCGCTCAGCGACCGCGTCTCGCGCGAGCCGCGCGTGATCGAGAACATCCACCTGCCGATGTTCGGCCTGCACAACGTCCAGAACAGTCTGGCCGCCATCGCCGTCGGCAACGAGATGGGCATCGAGGGCGAGAAGATCCGCGCCAGCTTCGCCCGCTTCTCCGGCGTCAAGCGCCGCTTCACCAAGACGGGTGAGAGCAACGGCGTCACCGTGATCGACGACTACGGCCACCACCCGGTCGAGATCACCGCCGTCCTCAAGGCCGCCCTCACCGCCGGCACCGGCCGCACCATCGCCGTCGTCCAGCCGCACCGCTACTCCCGCCTGCACAGCCTGTTCGAAGACTTCTGCGCCTGCTTCAACGATGCCGACATCGTCATCGTCGCCGATGTCTACGCCGCCGGCGAGCAGCCGATCCCCGGCGCCGACCGCGATGGTCTGGTCGAGGGCCTGCGGACGCGCGGCCATCGTCAGGTGCTGGCGCTCCCCAGCGCCGAAGCCCTGCCGTCGATGATCCACGATCTGGCCCAGCCCGGCGATTTCGTCGTCTGCCTGGGTGCCGGCAACATCACCGCCTGGGCCAACGCCCTGCCGGGCGAACTCGACCGCCTGAACGGCCTGGATGCGAAAAAGACGGCCAGCGGGGGTCGGTCATGACGGCGGCGCCCCACATGCACCATGAAACGCACCTGATCGACCGCCTGCCGGCGGTGCGCGGCCGGCTGACCGCCGACGCCCCGCTTGCCAACGTCACGTGGTTCCGCGTCGGCGGTCCGGCCGAAGTGATGTTCAAGCCGGCCGACGCGGCGGACCTCGGCGATTTCCTCGCCGGCTGCCCGGCCGACGTGCCCGTCACCGTGATCGGCGTCGCCTCCAACCTGCTGATCCGCGACGGCGGGGTGCCCGGCGTGGTGATCCGCCTGGGCCGCGCTTTCGTCGATTTGTCCGTGAACGATTGCGAGATCACCACAGGCGCTGCGGCACTCGACCTCAACGTCGCCAATGCCGCGCGCGACGCCGGCATCGCCGGCCTGGAGTTCCTGTCCGGCATTCCCGGCACGATCGGCGGCGCGCTCCGGATGAACGGCGGCGCCTATGGCCGCGAGCTGTCCGACGTGGTCGTCTCCGCCACCGCCCTCGACCGCTCCGGCGCCTCGCATACCCTGAGCCGCGAAGACCTCGGCCTCAGCTACCGTCACAGCAACGTGCCGGAAGACTGGATCTTCACATCGGCAGTATTGCGCGGCCATCCCGGCGACCATGCGGAGATCAGCCGCCGCATGCACGCGATCGCGACGTCCAGGGCGGAAAGCCAGCCCGTCAAGGCGCGGACCGGCGGTTCGACCTTCGCCAATCCTCCCGGTGAAAAGGCCTGGGCGCTGATCGACCGCGCCGGCTGCCGGGGCCTGACCATCGGCGGCGCTCAAGTGTCGGAGAAGCACTGCAACTTCCTCCTGAACCTCGGCGCCGCGACCGCCGACGACCTGGAATCGCTTGGCGAGGAAGTCCGCCGCCGGGTCTACGAAACTTCCGGCATCCAACTCCGCTGGGAAATCCGCCGCATCGGCGTCCCGGCATCCTCAAGCACCCTCTCGCCCATCCGCTCACAGGGAAACCGGCCATGAGCCAGCACGTCGCCGTCCTTTACGGAGGCTGGTCCGCCGAGCGCGAAGTCTCGCTGGTCAGCGGCGCCGCCGTGGCATCCGCCTTGAGGGAGCACGGCTTCCGCGTCACCCTGATCGACGTCAGCCGCGACCTGCCCGCATTGCTGGCCGCCCTCACCCCCCGCCCCGACGTGGTGTTCAACGCCCTGCACGGACGCTTCGGAGAGGACGGCACGATCCAAGGCGTGCTCGACATCCTGGGCCTGCGCTACACCCATTCCGGCATGCTGGCCTCGGCCATCGCCATGGACAAATCGGCTACCAAGCGCCTGCTCGACAGCGTAGGCGTCCGGTCGCCCAACGGCATGATCGCAACCCGCGAACAGGTGCTTTCCGGCGATATCATGCCGGCGCCCTATGTCCTTAAGCCGAACAACGAAGGCTCCAGCGTCGGTATCCAGATCGTTCGGCCGGGTGACAACAGAAATCCGTCCTATGCGGAAAGTTGGAGCCACGGTGAAACTGTTCTGATCGAACAATACATCCCCGGCCACGACCTGACTGTCGCAGTAATGGGCGACCGCGCCCTGACCGTGACGGAGATCAAGCCCCATACCGGCTTCTACGATTATTCCGCCAAATACACCGACGGCCGCGCCACACATCTTGTTCCCGCCCCCGCACCCAAGGAAGTCTTGGACGAGGCGATGAGGATGGCGGTTCTCGCCCATAATACTTTGGGATGCTCGGGCGTCAGCCGCAGTGACTTCCGCTGGGACGATACGATTCCGGATAGTTCCGGAGTTTATTTCCTAGAAATTAACACACAGCCGGGTATGACCCCTCTGTCGCTCGTCCCTGAACAGGCGGCTTACCTGGGTATCTCTTTCGGTGATCTGGTCGTCTGGATGGTGGAGAACGCCGTATGTCACGCGTGAACAAGCCAGCACTCTGCGCCCCACGGGATCTGCGGACCCGCACCGCGGAGCGTGCCCGCACCGCTACCCAGAAGGCGACGCAGAAGGCGAACCGCCGGCGCTCCTGGCCGCGCTGGACCGGCGTCGCCCTGAAGTTCGGCATGGTGGCGCTGCCCATCGTCATGCTGGGCGGTGCCGGCACCTGGGCGTACCAGACCGGCTGGTTCGGCTTGATGGGCGACCGGATCACGGCGAGCCTGATCGACCTGACGGTCGATGCCGGCCTGGAAGTGCAGGAAGTCCTGGTCGAAGGCCGTAACGAGACCGATCGCGCCGCCGTGATGGCGGCGATCCAGGTCAAGCGCGGCGACCCGATCATGAAGTTCGACCCGGAAGCCGCCCGCGCCGGTCTGGAGCGGCTCCGCTGGGTCGCCACCGCCACGGTCGAGCGCCGCCTTCCCGACACCGTCTTCGTCAAGCTGGACGAGCGCCGTCCGATGGCGCTGTGGCAGCGCGACGGCAAGCTGGCCCTGATCGACCGCGACGGCGAGGTCCTGACCGAGCGTGAACTGGGCCGCTATAACAACCTGCTCCAGATCATCGGCGCCGACGCTCCCAAGCATGCGCAGGAACTGCTCGGCCATCTCGGCACCGTGCCGGCGCTGTTCAAGCGCGTCAACGCCGCCACCCGGATCGGAGGGCGCCGCTGGGACCTTCACCTGTCCAACGGCGTCATCGTCCGTCTGCCGGAAAGCGACATCGGCGGAGCGCTCCATCACCTGGCCGACCAGGAGGCGAAACAGCCGGTCCTGGACCGGGATATCGTCGCGGTAGACCTGCGGATGCCGGATCGCCTCGTGATACAGACTTCGACCACTGCGGCACAACGTCGCCGTGCTCCAGAGCAAAAGATATGATGTCTCCAATGCATTAATCTAAAGAGGTAACCCACACCAAATGCAGTATCGAAATCGTTGTTTGAAATACTGCATGTTGGGATGTTAATGTGAATACACGAATAGGCGACAGCCTGAGGGGATGACGGGCGTAGCAATGGCCTTCAACGCTGGCAAGAGAGTGAAGAGACAGGTTCGCGGCGGGGTAATCGCTGCACTGGACGTCGGCACAACCAAGGTCTGCTGCTTCATCGCACGGGTCGAGGACGGCGGCGTGCTGCGCATTACCGGCATCGGACATCAGGTCTCGCGGGGTCTCCGGGCCGGCACCATCGTCGACATGGACGCGGCGGAGCAAGCTATCGGCACCACCGTCCATACGGCAGAGCAGATGGCGGGGGAGACGATCCGCGAAGTGCTGGTCAACATCTCCGGCGGCCAGCCGACATCCCAGACTTCCAACGTGGAAGTGCCGATCGGCGGCCACGAGGTCAACAATGCCGACGTCCGCCGGGCGCTGGCCCAGGCCCGCCAGTTCCAGGGCGGCGCCGACCAGGAGCTGATACACTCGATCGCCGTCGGCTACGCGATCGACGGCAACCGGGGCATCCGCGATCCGCGCGGCATGTTCGGCGACAAGCTGGGCGTCCAGCTCCATACCGTCACCGCCGGCTCCAGCGCCGTCCGCAACCTGACCACCTGCATCGCGCGCTGCCACCTCGACATCGACAGCTTCGTCGTCTCCCCCTATGCGGCGGCGCTGGCCGCCCTGGTGGAGGACGAGATGGAGCTTGGCTGCACCCTGATCGACATGGGCGGCGGCACCACGACCATCTCCGTCTTCTTCGACGGCAAGTGCGTCTACACCGACTGCGTTCCCGTCGGCGGCGCCCACGTCACCAACGACATCGCGCGCGGCCTGACGACGCCGGTGGCGCATGCCGAGCGGATGAAGACGCTGTACGGCAGCGCCATCGCCAACGCCGCCGACGAGCGCGAGATCATCGACGTGCCCCAGGTCGGGGAGGACGAACCCTCCCAGGCCAACCACGTCCAGAAATCGCTGCTGGTCGGCATCATCCAGCCCCGGCTGGAAGAAATCTTCGAACTGGTCCGTGCCCGGCTGGAAGTCAGCGGCATGGGCAAGGTCGCCGGCCGGCGCGTCGTCCTAACGGGCGGCGCCAGCCAGTTGCCGGGCATGCGCGACCTCGCGCAGCTTATTCTCGACAAGCAGGTCCGGCTGGGCAAGCCCATGCGGATCAACGGGCTGGCGGATGCTACCGGCGGCCCGGCTTTCTCGACGGCGGCGGGGCTCCTGGCCTTCGCCGTGCAGAGTCAGGCGGAACTTCCCGGCTTCAGCGCCGAGGACGAACCGCCGAAACATCTTTGGGGGCGTGTCGGATTCTGGCTCAAGGAGAACCTATGAGCAGGGGATTCGAACAGGCAACCGAGCGGAACAGCGCTCCGCGCGGGCCACGGGACAGAGAACGCCCGATCCGTATCAAGCGGCTGGAATACCAAGCGACTGAAATACCAAGTGACTGAGATAAAAGCGTAAATCAGACCGGCGGCGACCGGTGGTGTCAACAGGAACAGTAATCCACTCAAGTGGATTCGGGCGAACTCAAGGGAACTGGAGGCTGTCATGATCAATCTCAGCATGCCGGAAATCGAAGTGGATCTGCGGCCGCACATCACGGTGTTCGGTGTCGGTGGCGCCGGCGGCAACGCCGTCAACAACATGATCAAGTCCAACCTGGAAGGCGTCGAATTCGTCGTCGCCAACACGGACGCCCAGGCGCTGAAGGGCGCCCTGGCCGAAAAGCGTCTCCAGCTCGGCACGACGATCACGCGTGGGCTGGGCGCCGGTTCCCGTCCGGATGTCGGCCGCGCCGCCGCCGAGGAACAGCTCGCCGAGATCATGGGCTACCTTGAAGGCGCCAACATGGTCTTCATCACCGCCGGCATGGGCGGTGGGACGGGCACCGGTGCAGCCCCCGTTATCGCCCGTGCCGCCCGTGAGCAGGGCATCCTGACCGTCGGCGTCGTGACCAAGCCGTTCCACTTCGAAGGCGCGCACCGCATGCGTCTGGCGGAGAGCGGCATCAACGAGCTTCAGCAGTTCGTCGATACCCTGATCATCATCCCGAACCAGAACCTGTTCCGGATCGCCAACGAGAAGACCACCTTCGCCGACGCCTTCAAGATGGCGGACGACGTGCTGCACTCCGG
>DASQKT010000684.1:0-8718 GCA_035630415.1 Skermanella sp. | reverse complement strand
AAGGTCGCATTTGGCGCCCCAGCGGCCGCGCAGCGGTTCGGGCGTTGCCGTCGTGCCGGGAGCGGCCTGGGCCGCTTCGAATTGGGCGCGCGCTTCGGAGATCAGGGCCATGGCGGTGGCGCGGTCGGCGCTGCCCGGCGTCCAGTCCACCCGGTCGGGCGGAATGACGTCGGGGCAGCGGATCAGCGTCGGACCGCCGGGATGGGGGCCGGTGCGGGTGCTGAAGAACGAGACCTGCTGGATCTGGTCGGATCCGACGCGGCTGTAGCGCACCTCGGTCGAGCCGTCGAAGGCGATCAGGTCGTCATCCACGGTGTCGTAATAGACGGTGCCGCCGGAGGCCAGCGAGGTCCGGGCATCGAACAGGAAGCTGCGGTCGGGCTGGTACAGCAGATACTCGGCGGCGCAACTGGCGGCGTCCTTCGACCACTTGCCGAAAAGCGCCGCCGCCTCCCTCGGCGTGGCACTGGCCGGAGCCGGAGGAACCGGAGCCGGTATCGACGGCGGAGTTACCGGCGCTGCCGGTGCGGCCGGTGCGGCGAGGCGGGCGACCTGGACGGCGGGGGACGGAGCCGGCTGCGCGGCCATCGGAACGGCGCGTTCGGGCAGGCTCCACAGCACGGCGGCTGCGATGCCGGCAAGCGCCGCCACGGCAGCTCCGGCCTTGGCGACGGTATTGCGGGACGGCGGCCATAGGCCGTCCGGCGATGCCGGTTCGGGCAAGGGCCTGTTCGGTTGCTTGAATGTCGCCGGCACGGGCGGCGGTTCCAGGAACTTCGGCCGGACGATGGTTGGCCGGGCGATGGCGGGCGGCGGTTCTTCCAGTTCAAGTTCCGACCCCAGGCGGAACGTGCGCGGCGCGTCCTCCTCGTCGCGGTCGTCGATCTCGAAGATAGGATCGGGCACGGGAGCCAGCTCGAACGGGTGGTCCGGCTCGGCGTCCTTCAGGTGTTCCCACAGGATGCGTTCCGGCTTGTCTTTCAGGCTGGGATCGATCAGGGCGATTCGGACGCCGTCGCCCGGCAGCATTTCCACCAGCGTCCAGGCCATGCGGGCGGCTTCGAGGTCGTCGGCCATGAGGCACAGGACCGACCACTTGTCCTTGTCCTTCTCCAGCGTCTCGATAGCGAACCTGAACGCGCTGACATCCATGCCGAACTTCCACCGTGATCCAGGCGGCTGGGGCCGCGCGATGCCGCCCCGACTCATCCCCGCCGCATTGTCCCATACTACCTCTTTCGATAAGGTGGATAAAGTGGCGCTGAGGCCGGACCTTATCGGACTTGGCGTCATGAAGCGGTGCTGGTATGATGAGTATATAACAGGGTTCAAGAAATAGATCTGAGGGAGGCCCGATGACCGCTCGGCGCATCACCGCGACCTACCGCATCGAGACGGCGTATCCGATCCGCGAAGCAGTCGAGACGATGGCGGGAGAGCAATCGACCGGGACTTTCGTCCGGCTGCCCGGCGAGACCGACGAGATGCGCGAGCTTTACGGAGCGCATATCGAGAGCGTCACGGAACTGGACGAGGTTGCCGAACCGTCGCTGCCGGGGGCGGGCGTACCGAAGGGCCTTTCCGGCAAGCCAGTATGGCGGCGGGCCGAGGTGGTGCTGTCGTGGCCTCTGGCGAATTTCGGGGCGTCGCTGCCCAACCTCGTCGCCACGGTGGCCGGCAACCTGTTCGAACTGCGGCCCTTCAGCGGGCTGCGGCTACTCGACATATCCCTGCCGGAGGAGTTCGCCGCGAAGTATCCGGGGTCGAAGTTCGGTGCCGAGGGGACGCGCCGGCTGTCGGGGGTGGAAGGGCGGCCGCTGATCGGGACCATCGTCAAGCCCAGCGTCGGCTTGGGGCCGGAGCAGACCGCCGATCTGGTCAGGGTGCTGTGCGAGGCCGGGATCGACTTCATCAAGGACGACGAGCTTCAGGCCGACGGGCCGCACTGCCCGTTCGAGGCGCGGGCGCGGGCCGTGATGCGGGTGATCGGGGATCATGCCGAGCGGACGGGCAAGAAGGCGATGTACGCCTTCAACATCACCGGCGATCTGGACGAGATGCGGCGGAACCACGATCTGGTCGTGGAACTGGGCGGCACCTGCGTGATGGCGAGCCTGAACTCGGTCGGGCTGACCGGCATGATCGAGCTTGGCCGGTTCAGCCAATTGCCGATCCATGCGCACCGCAACGGTTGGGGCTATCTGTCCAGGGAGCCGTCGCTGGGCTGGTCCTATGTGGCGTGGCAGAAGATCTGGCGGCTGGCCGGCGCCGACCACATGCATGTCAACGGTCTCCGGAACAAGTTCTGCGAAAGCGACGAGAGCGTGATCGCCTCGGCCAAGGCCTGCCTGACCCCGATGTTCGACAGCAAGCCCTGCACGGCGATGCCGGTGTTCTCGTCCGGCCAGACGGTGCGGCAGGCTCCCGCGACCTATGCCGCTCTCGGATCGACGGACCTGATCCATGCGGCGGGCGGAGGCATCATGGCGCATCCCGACGGTCCGGCCGCCGGTTTCGCGGCGCTTCGCGAGTCCTGGGAAGCGGCCCTGGCCGGCATCCCGCTGGAGGACTATGCGCGGGACCATCCAGCGCTCGCCAAGGCGCTGGGGGCTTATGCGGCATGAGAGCCCTGCCCCAGGGTCCGCTGGTCAGCTTCTACGGCGACGACTATACCGGGTCGTCCGCCGTGATGGAGGTGCTGACCTTCGCCGGCTTGCCGACGGTGCTGTTCCTGGACGTGCCGACGCCTGAGCGGTTGGCCCGGTTCGCCGGGTATCGCGGCATCGGCATCGCCGGGGTGGCGCGGTCGAGGGGCCGGAAATGGATGGACAAGCACCTGCCGCCGGTGTTCCGGGCGCTGGCGGAGCTGAAGGCGCCGGTTTCCCATTACAAGGTCTGCTCGACGCTGGACTCATCCCCGCAGGTCGGATCGATCGGGCGGGCGACGGAGTTGGCCGCCCCGATCTTGGGCGGCGCCTGGCATCCGCTGGTGATCGGTGCCCCCGCCATCGCGCGGTACCAGGCGTTCGGCAACCTGTTCGCGGCGGCGGCAGACGGCGTGCGCTACCGGCTGGACCGGCACCCCGGCATGTCGCGCCACCCGGTCACTCCCATGAACGAAGGCGATATCAGGGTCCATCTGGCTCGCCAGACCAGCATGCCGATCGGACTGGTGGACCTTGTCGCGATGAAGTCGCGCGAGGGCGACGAGGCGCTGAAACGAGAGCGGGCGGCGGGCGCCGCCATCGTGGCGCTGGACGTGATCGACGAGGAAACCCTGATCGAGGCCGGGCGTCTGGTCTGGGAACGCGGCGGCGACAGAATCTTCGGCATCGGATCGCAGGGGCTGGAATACGCGCTGGTCGCCTATTGGCGCTCGGCCGGGCTGATCCCGAAGGAACCTCCCGTCCTGAAGGCAGAGCCGGTCGGGCGGATCGCCTGCGTTTCCGGGTCGTGCTCGCCGGTGACGGCGGGGCAGATCCAGGCCGCCGTGAAGAACGGCTTCGCCGGTATGCGGATCGACGTCGGGCGGGCGGTCGATGCCGATGCCTGGGAACGCGAGCTGGGCCGCGCCGCCGATGCCGCGCTGACGGTGCTGAGCCAGGGTGCCGACCCGCTGCTGTTCACGGCGATGGGGCCGGACGACCCGGCGATCGGCGCGCTGAAATCGGCCGTGGAGACGTCGGGCACAACCATGGACACGGTCAACGACCGCATCGGGACAGGGTTGGGCTGGCTGCTGGACCGCGTGATGCGGGAAGCGAAGCTGACGCGCGGCGTCATCGCAGGGGGAGACACCTCGGGCCATGCGGCGATGACGCTGGGCATCTACGCACTGACGGCGCTGGCGCCGATAGCGCCGGGTTCGCCGCTGTGCCGCGCCCATTCCGACGATCCGGCGCATGCCGGGCTGGAGGTGGCGCTGAAGGGCGGCCAAATGGGAGCGCCGGACTATTTCCGAACAGCCAAGCAAGGCTGCGGCTAGAAAACACGAAAAAACCGGAGGGAACGGGAACATGACGAAGATCGCACTGCTGGGCGCCGGCGGAAAGATGGGCGTCCGGCTCGCCACCAACCTGCACGGGTCAGGCTTCACGGTGGACCATGTCGAGATTTCCAGCGAAGGCCGGGAGCGGTTGAAGACCGCCATCGGCGCCGATTGCGTCGATCAGGAACAGGCGCTGGCCGAGGCCGACGTGGTGCTGATGGCGGTACCGGACAGGCTGATTGGCAAGATCGCCCACACCTTCATCGCCAAGCTGAAGCCGAACGCCGCCGTCATCATGCTGGACGCGGCGGCGCCCTATGCCGGAGAACTGCCGGAGCGGGCCGACATCACCTATTTCGTCACCCATCCCTGCCATCCGCCGATCTTCAACGACGAGGTCGAACCCGCCGCCAAGACCGATTACTTCGGCGGCATCGCCGCCAAGCAGAACATCGTCTGTGCCCTGATGCAGGGGCCGGAGGAGCATTACGCCCTGTGCGAGGAAGTCGCCCGGACGATCTACAAGCCGGTGATGCGGTCGCACCGGGTCACCGTGGAGCAGATGGCGATCCTTGAGCCCGCCCTGTCCGAGACGGTGGGTGCTACCCTATCGCTCGCCATGCGCGACGCGGTGGACGAGGCGGAACGCCGGGGCGTCCCGCGCGAGGCCGCCGTCGATTTCATGCTCGGCCACCTGAACATCGAACTCGCCATCGCCTTCGGCGTCTTCCCGCAGGGTCGTTTCTCCGACGGGGCGCTGCACGCGATCGAGCAGGCCAAGCCGGTGATCTTCAAGGAAGGCTGGCTCGACCGCGTCTTCGCGAAGGAGAACGTGCTTCAGTCGGTGAAGGATATCTGCAAGTAGGAGGGCAGTCGTAGGTCGGTCTAAAGCGAAGCGGCAGCCGACATAGACGCGCCTGCTTGTCGGCTGCCGCTTCGCTTTAGACCGACCTACGAAGAGAACGCCTCCCAAAATTCAATCGCTTGCCCCTACTCCGCCGCCTCCTGCTGGCCGAAGACGCTGATCTGCGGCAGGTTGATGACGCAACGGTCGCCGACGGCGAGGTTGAGGTCGCGCAGGCGTTCGCGGTCCATTACGGCTTCGATCGCGATGCCGTTCAGGTCCACTTCCACCCTGGCGCTCGGGCCGACGGCGTGGATGCCGAGCACCTTGCCGGTGTTGGGGACGTCGTGGCCGTTGGGGCGGGCGAGTTCGACGTCGTGCGGGCGGACGAAGGCGACGGCGGCGCCGTCGCCGCGCAGATGGGTGCGGGCAAAGGGCTGGGTGGTTCCGGGCAGGCGGGCGACGCCGTCGTGGACATCGACCTCGAACCGGTTGACGTTGCCGAGGAAGTCGTAGACGAACGACGTCGCGGGATGGTCATAGACTTCGGTCGGCGTGCCGATCTGCTCTATCCGGCCCTGGCTCATCACGACGACGCGGTCGGCCAGTTCCAGCGCCTCTTCCTGGTCGTGGGTGACGAAGACGCTGGTGATGTGCATCTCGTCATGAAGCCGGCGCAGCCAGCGGCGAAGTTCCTTGCGGACCTTGGCATCGAGGGCACCGAACGGCTCGTCCAGCAGCAGCACCTTCGGCTCGATGGCCAGGGCGCGGGCCAGCGCCACGCGCTGCCGCTGGCCGCCGGAAAGCTGGCTGGGATAGCGGTCCGCCACCCAGCTCAACTGGACCATCTCCAGCAACTGCATGACGCGGGAGCGGATTTCGCGCTTGGACAGCCGGACGGCGCGTGGGCGGACGTCCAGGCCGAAGGCGACGTTGTCGGCCACCGTCATGTGGCGGAACAGGGAATAGTGCTGGAAGACGAAGCCGACTTCGCGGTCGCGTGGGCTGCGGTCCAGGGCGTCGTTGCCGAACAGGCGCAGGCCGCCGCTGTCGGGGTATTCCAGCCCGGCCATGATGCGCAGCAGCGTGGTCTTGCCGGAACCGGACGGCCCGAGCAGCGCCAGCAGCTCACCCGACTTGACTTCCAGACTGACCCGGTCGAGCGCCACGTAATTGCCGAAGCGCTTGGAGATATTGGAGACTTCGATGGTCATTGTCCGACCCTTTTTCTAAGCTGCTTGGCTTAATGCCGAGCCGAAGCGGCGAGTTCATCGCCGTACCGCCATTCCAGCAGCGACTTGACGACCAGGGTCACCAGCGCCAGCAGGGCAAGCAGCGACGCGACGGCGAAAGCGGCAACGAAGTTGTATTCATTGTAGAGGATTTCGACGTGCAGCGGCATCGTATTCGTCATGCCCCTGATATGGCCGGAAACCACCGAAACCGCGCCGAACTCGCCCATCGCGCGGGCGTTGCACAGCAGGACGCCGTACAGCAGGCCCCATTTGATGTTCGGCAGCGTCACCCGGCGGAAGACCTGCCAACCGCTGGCGCCGAGCACGACGGCGGCCTCTTCCTCGTCGGTGCCCTGCTCCTGCATCAGCGGGATCAACTCGCGGGCGACGAAGGGGAAGGTCACGAAGATGGTCGCCAGCACCAGCCCCGGCAGGGCGAAGATGATCTTGATGTTGTGATCGATCAGCCAGGGGCCGAGCCAGCCGTTGAGGCCGAACAGCAGCACGTAGACCATGCCGGAGATCACGGGAGAGACCGAGAACGGCAGGTCGATCAGCGTTATCAGCAGGCTCTTGCCCCGGAACTCGAACTTGGCGATGCACCAGGACGCGGCGACGCCGAAGACGAGGTTGAGCGGTACCGCGATGGCCGCGACCAATACCGTCAACTGGATCGCCGAGACAGCGTCCTGCTCGACCAGGGCGTCCCAATAGGCCTCGATCCCGTGCCCGAGCGCCTGCACGAAGACGAGGATCAGCGGCAGCAGCAGGAATATCGCCAGGAAGGTCAGGGCGCCGCCGATCAGGGACAGGCGCAGCCAGAGCGGCTCCCGCAGGGCCGGACGGCCAGCAGAAGGAGCGATTGTTTCAGCCGGCATGACGGCTCCTCATCCAGGCTTGCAGCATGTTGATCGCCAGCAGCATCGCGAAGGACACGATCAGCATCAGGGTCGCGATGGCGGTAGCGCCGGCATAGTCGAACTGTTCCAGCTTGATGATGATCAGCAGCGGGATGATTTCCGAGATGCCCGGCATGTTGCCGGCGATGAAGATGACCGATCCGAACTCCCCCACCGCGCGGGCGAAGGCCAGCGCCGTGCCGGTGATCAGAGCCGGCAGGATCGCCGGGAAGATCACGAGGCAGAAGGTCTGCCAGCGGGTGGCCCCAAGGCTGACCGCCGCCTCTTCCTCCTCCGGTGCCAAGTCCTGGAGGACCGGCTGCACAGTGCGGACGACGAACGGCAATCCGATGAAGGTCAGCGCCACGATGATCCCGATGGGAGAGAAGGCGACCTTGATCCCCATCGGCTCCAGCCAGGACCCGATCCAGCCGTTGCGGGAATAGAGCGCCGTCAGCGCGATGCCGGCGACGGCGGTCGGCAGCGCGAACGGCAAATCCACGATGGCATCGACGATCTTCTTGCCGGGGAAGCTGTAGCGCACCAGCACCCAGGCGACCATCAGGCCGAAGAAGGCATTGATGAGCGCCGCGATCAGCGACGTGCCGAAGCTGACCCGGAAGGCCGACAGCACGCGCGGCGTGGTCACCGCCGACCAGAAGCCGGACCAGCCCAGACCGGCCGCCGCCAGGATCAGTCCCGACAGCGGGATAAGCACGATCAGGCTGAGGTAGCACAGAGTAAAACCCAGCGTCAGCCCGAAGCCGGGCAGAACGCTGGGTTTCCTCAGCGACCACCTCCCCACGCGCACCTGCGGAGCGCTTTTAAGGGAGATATCGGTCACGGTCATTTTCCTGGCTGATAGATCTGGTCGAATATACCGCCGTCGGAGAAGTGCTTCTTCTGCGCAGCCTGCCAGCCGCCGAGCCGTTCGTCTATCGTGAACAGGTTGGCCTTGGTGAAGACGTTCTCGTATTTGGCGGCTATCGCCGGATTGCGCGGGCGATAGAAGTTCTTGGCGGCGATCTCCTGTCCGGCGTCGGAGTACAGGTAGTTCAGGTAGGCCTCGGCCACCTTGCGGGTGCCCTTGCGGTCCACGACCTTATCGACGACGGCGACGGGCGGTTCGGCCAGGATGGTCAGGCTGGGGACGACGACCTCCAGCTTGTCGGCGCCCAGTTCCTTGATCGACAGGAACGCCTCGTTCTCCCACGACAGCAGGACGTCGCCCAGGCCGCGTTCGGTGAAGGTGATGGTCGAGCCACGGGCGCCGGTGTCGAGCACGGGCACGTTCTTGAAGATCTGCTCCAGGAACTCCTTGGCCTTGGCCTCGTCGTTGTTCCACTTCTCCAGCGCGTAGCCCCAGGCTGCCAGATAGTTCCAGCGGGCGCCGCCCGACGTCTTGGGGTTCGGCGTGATGACCTGGACGCCCGGCTTGGCAAGGTCGTCCCAGTTCTTGATGCCCTTGGGATTGCCCTTGCGGACCAGGAAGACGATGGTCGAGGTATAGGGCGAGCTGTTCTGCGGCAGCCGGGCCTGCCAATCCTTGGCGATCTGGCCGCGTTCCGCGATGGCGTCGATATCGTAGGCCAGCGCCAGCGTCACGATGTCGGCGTCGAGCCCGTCGATCACCGACCGGGCCTGCGCGCCCGAGCCGCCATGCGACGTGCGGATGGTGAGGTCCTGCCCGCCTTGTGCCTTCCACTGTTTCGTGAAGGCGGCGTTGATCTCGCGATAGAGCTCGCGGGTCGG
>DASQKT010000683.1:0-2135 GCA_035630415.1 Skermanella sp. | reverse complement strand
GTGCCGATGCTGGTTGCGATCTCCCCGGCCGCGTCCTCGATCCGGTCCTGCTGCTGATCGACGTCGCCGATGGCGTCGGCCAGCGTCACCATCAGCTCGCCGAGCCGGTTGGCATCATGGCCGACGGCCGAAGCCTTCACGGCGGCCCCGGTGCCGCGTGCCGCCAGCGCCTTCACCTGTTCCGTCAGGTAGCGCAGGGTTGAATCGATCTCCTGGGTCGCCGACGCGGTCTTGCCGGCCAGCGCCTTGACTTCGTGGGCCACCACCGCGAAACCGCGCCCAGCCTCGCCCGCCCGCGCCGCCTCGATCGTCGCGTTGAGCGCCAGCAGGTTGGTCTGCTTGGCGATGGCGCTGATCTCGTTCGCGACCCGGCCGACGCGGTTGAGCGCTTCGGTCAGGTCGCCCGACTGCTTTTCGATCGCTGTCACGTCCTCGGTCAGGGTGCGCAGGCCCGACAGCGCATTGTCCACCTGCCCGCGTCCCGATGCCACCTGATCCTGTGCCCTGGCGGTCACCGCACGCGCAGCCGCAGCCGCCGCGTTGACGTTGCCCGTTCCGGCGGACATGACGGCGGCCTCGCCGCGCAACTCGTCCAGTACGGAAACCTGATGGGAGATGCGGCCGCTGACATCCTCGACATGTCCGGCCACATCGGCGAACGCCACGCCAAGGCTGCCGACTTCCCGCGCCAGCTCGCCGATCGCGGCCTCGGTCTCGGTCGTCAGAGCCCGCGTCGGTGGCAGGAATGACCCGTCCGCCATGATTTCCCTCCCAACGGATTTCTTGTCTGCGCGCATCGCCGCACGCTGATATCCGTTAGTATACTAGGGAGGTTTGTTAAAATTCGATGAGGTCACACTTCTGGCTTTAGTCGAGTGCATTTATGCAATAAGCGGTAGTCAGACCCGGCGCATGAAATAGCGCCCCTCCCGCACTCCCGGCGGCAACGCCACCGGCTTCCACTCGGCGATACCCAGGTCCTGATCGCTGACCACGATCCCGCCCGGCGCCATCAGCCTGTGCAGCCGTGGAGCCAGGAAGGCGGCCAGTTCCGCATTGGCGGCGGGATCGCCCGAACCGATATCGACATGGGCCAGAACCGCCGGCGCACCGATCACGGCCCCCGCTCCATCCAGGGTTTCGTGAAGATCGCCCAGCAGCAGGCACTCGTCCGGCGGAATGCAGTCCGGATGCGCCGCGACCTGCCGCTCGAACACGAAGATCCGCCGGTCCGGCAGCAGCGAGCGCAGATGATCGTAGGTCCGGCCATTGCCGAGACCGAATTCCAGCACCGGGCCGGGCAGGTCGCGGACCAGGTCGGCCGCGGCGTTCAGGCAATCGCGCTGGGCGGTGACTCGCCTGATGAAACTGTCCAACCGGCTCATGAAACCCCTTCTTCAAAAATCCACGATATCGAACCCACGGCAACGATCACGCCGGCTTGCCGCCGGATACCGCTTCCTGCAATTGCCGGGTCGTATTCTCCAGCCGCTGCGCCAGCACGCGCATGATCTCGACCGCCATCTGGGGAAACTCGGTCACCATCCGGAAGAACAGGTCCTTCGATATGCACAACGTCGTCATGTCGGTCCGTGCCACGACGCTGGCCGTGCGCGGCACATCGCACAGGATCGCGATCTCGCCGATGAAATCGTTGCGGCCGACATGGGCCACGACCAGAGGACCGCCCGGCGTATCGACCGTCACGTCGGCTTCCCCGGACACGATGATGAACGCGCTGCCGCCCATTTCGTTCTGTTGGAACAGGACGTCGCCGGCATGAAAAGCGACCCGCTCACTGGTAAAGGCCAGCAGCTTCAGCTTGCTGATCTCCACGTTGGCGAACATGGGTATCTTGCGCAGCAGCTCGACTTCTTCGGCAAGGCTCACGTCGGCGTCTCCTGTTACAATGCCTTATGCCGCGCCCTCATGACGTATCCCGCCGTTATACGTCATTCGGCCGCCAGCAACTCGTGCATGACTGTACCCGGCTTGTCCAGGTCCTGATAACTGCCGTGCTCGGCCAGCTGGCCGCCGCGCAGCACCAGGGTCTGGTCGAACCGCCGGGCGATGCTTGGCCTGTGCAATACCCAGACCACCCCACGTCCCTGGCGCTCCTCCAGGATCGCGTTGTG
>DASQKT010000682.1:0-6217 GCA_035630415.1 Skermanella sp. | reverse complement strand
CATGAAGAACTTCTCGACCACCGGGATCTGCTTGTAGAAGCCTTCGATCACGCGGGTATAGCGGTCGGTGTACTCGATGGTCGAACCTTCGGGCGCTATCGCGATGCCGACGATGGTGCCCCGGTCCTCGGTCGGCGCCAGTTCCGACTTGATCTGGCCGAACAGCACATAGCTGGACCCGGCGACTCCCAGGCCGATCAGCAGGACCAGGGGCCGGACACGCAGAGAGTTCCGCAGCAGCCAGCGGTAGCCGTTGGTCAGGCCGTTCAGGAAGCCTTCGATCAGGTTGAACATCAGGCCGTGCTTCGCCTGATGCTTCAGCAGCTTGGAACACATCATCGGCGATAGGGTCAGCGCCACGAAGCCCGACACCAGCACGGCGCCCGCCAGGGTCAGCGCGAACTCCGTGAACAACCGCCCCGTACGTCCCGTCTGGAAACCGATCGGCGCGTACACCGCCGCCAGCGTGATGGTCATGGCGACGACGGCGAAGCCGATTTCCCGCGCGCCCTTAAGGGCGGCCTGGAACGGCGGCATGCCTTCCTCGACATGGCGGTAGATGTTCTCCAGCATGACGATGGCGTCGTCCACGACCAGCCCGATCGCCAGCACCATGGCGAGCAGCGTCAGCGTGTTGATGCTGAATCCGAAGACGAACATGATCGCGAAGGCGCCGATCAGCGACACCGGGATGGTCACCAGCGGGATCAGCGTCGCCCGGAGCGAGCGCAGGAAGAAGAAGATCACCAGCACGACCAGGACGATCGCTTCCAGGATCGTGTGGAAGACGGCGTCGATCGATTCCGCGATGAAGACGGAACTGTCGTAGCCGATATCGACACTCATGCCTTCCGGCAGACCGGCGCGGATCACCGGCAGCGTCTTCTGCACCGCCTTGGAGACATCCAGCGGGTTGGCGGTGGATTGCTTGACGACACCCATGGCGACGGCGTTTCGGCCATTGAACCGGGCGTTCACCCGCTCGTCCCGCGCGCCGATCTCCGCCCGGCCGACATCGCGCAGGCGGACCAGATAGCCGGATTCGTCGCGCAGGATGATGTTCTCGAACTCGGCCGGCGTCCGCATGTCAGTTTCCGACACGACGGTGAACTCGCGCTGCACGCTTTCCACCCGGCCCGCCGGGATCTCGATATTCTGGCGGCGCAGCGCCGATTCGACGTCCTGCGGCGTGACCCGGTAGGCGGCCAGCCGCGTCGGGTCGAGCCAGATCCGCATCGCGTAGCGCCGCTCGCCGAAGATCCGGATATCAGCGACGCCGGGCAGGTTCTGAAGCCGGTCCTTGACGAAACGGTCGGCGTAGTCGGTGACGTCCAGCGGCGAGTGGCGGTCGCTGGAGAAGGCCAGATAGATGATCGGCTGGGCGTCGGCCTCCACCTTGGCGATGACCGGCTCGTCGATCTCGTCCGGCAAGGCGCCGCGCACGCGACCGACCCGGTCGCGGACGTCGTTGGCCGCAATGTCGGGCTCGCGGGTGATGCGGAAACGGACGGTGATCTGGCTGGTTTCCGACCGGCTGATCGACGACATCACGTCGATGCCCTCGATGCCGGACAGGCTTTCCTCCAGCGGCTGGGTCACCTGGCTCTCGACGATCTCGGCGCTGGCACCCTGGTACTTGGTCGTGACGGTGACGACCGGCTCGTCGATCTTGGGGTATTCGCGGACCGACAAGCGCTGATAGGCCACGATGCCGACCAGCAGCACGGTCAGGCTCATGACGGTGGCAAGGACGGGACGGCGGATGCTCAGTTCGGACATCTGCATGGCGGTCAGCTCCCGACTGCGGGCACGACCGTCACCGGCGCACCGTCGCGGATCTTCAGGTGCCCGGCGGTGACGATCACGTCACCGGGAGCCAGCCCGTCCAGGATTTCGACCTTGGCGGCGCGCCGCTCGCCGGTGCGGACCTTGACCCGCGCGACCTTGCCGTCCACCACCTTGAAGACGAACTGATCGACGCCGACCGCAACCATCGCCTGCTCCGGCACCAGGATCGAGTTCTCCCGCGTCGTCAGGGTCAGGTTGACGCGGGCGAACAGGCCGGGGCGCAGGGCGTCGTCCTTGTTCGGCACGCGGGCGCGAACATTGATGCTGCGGCCGTTGACATCGACCAACGGATCGATTGCGAAGACGGCGCCGGCGAACTTCCGGTCGGGCACCGCATCGACCACGACGTTCAGGGTCTGGCCGACCTTGACCGCGGGCAGGTAAAGCTCCGGAACGCGGAAGTCCAGCTTCAGCGTCTCGATCGCTTCCAGGTTGACGATGTCCTTGCCGGCCTGGACGACATCGCCGACGCTGACGCGGCGCAGCCCCAGGACGCCGTCGAACGGGGCCGTCAGTTCCAGCTTGGCAAGCTGGGCGCGGGCCAGCGTCACGGAAGCCTCGTCAGCCAGCAGCTTGGCGCGCGCCTGATCGCGGGCGCGGGCGCTGCCGGAACCCTGGCGGTACAGCTCGTCCGCCCGGTCCGCTTCCGACTTGCTGAGGTTGAGGCTGGCAAGCGCCTGATCGACCGTCGCCCGCGCGATGGCGTCGTCCATGCGCAGCACGACGGCGCCCTTGCGGATCGCCTGCCCCTCGCTGAACCGGATCTCGGTGATCTTGCCCGCGACTTCCGGCCGGATGATCACCGATTCGTCGGAGAACAGCGTGCCGACCGACGTGACGGAGCGCGACACGGCGCCGACTTCGACCTTCTGCGCCTCCACCGGGATGCCGCCCGGCGGCCCACCGCCACCCGGCCCACCGCCACCTGGAGCCGGCGCGGGCGTCTGGGCAGTCGCCACAGGCATGCCGGCCGGCAGATAGACGTTATGATACCAATAAGCGCCACCGCCCGCGCCGAGCAGGGCGGCGAGGATGATCAGACGTGAGAACACTTTCATGCGTCGTTCCGGCCGCCCCTGGTGCGGCGCCCTCCCTGAAGGCTCGAAAAATCGGGCGCACACGAACCTGTCCGCGCTCCTTAGCTAAAATTATAATGGCTTTCTTCTGAAACAAAGTCGAGTGCGGCGGATACCTGTCCGCCGCACTCGCCATCCTATCGATTGGTGTCCTCTTGATCGGTGTCGAACCGATCAGCGGTGGCTCAGCATGCCCGCCGCCGCACCGAGAGCTTCGCGCCGTGCCGCTCCGTCTTCGATACGCCCTGCCTCCCGCACGGCATGCTCGTAGGCATCGATCCGGGCGGTGGACGTCGTGGCGGCCATGCCCTTCTCGATCTGCGCGCGGGTGGATGCGCGGGCTGCATCGTCAAGTCCGCGTCGATGCGTCTCACCTTCGGCGACCCGACCACGGGCTTCGGCTTCCCGCCCACGGGCTTCCGTCTCGCCCTCGGCGGCGCGTCCGCGAGCTTCGGCTTCCCGGCCGCGTGCCTCGGTTTCACCCTCAGCGGTACGTCCACGAGCTTCAGCTTCCCGGCCACGGGCCTCGGTTTCACCCTCGGCGGTACGACCCCGTGCTTCCGATTCGCGGCCACGATCTTCGGATGCCGACCGGCTGTCGGATCTGCTGGCGCTCCGACTTTCGGAACTCCGTCCGCCACTGCCGGAACTGGAGGCTGAGCTTGAACTCGAACTGGAACTTGAACTGGAGCCACCGCCATGACCACCACCACCGCCGCCCGAACCGGAACCACCGGAACCACCGGAGCCGCCCCCGCCGTGACCGCCGCCACCAGAGCCTCCGCCTCCGCCCGAGCCTCCGCCGCCGCCAGACCCACCACCGCCGCCTGAACCGCCGCCGCCATTACCGCCCTTGGCATGGGCGGTCGGAATATCGATCAGACCGACGCCTAGCGCCACTGGCAGGGTCACCAGTCCCATGACCGACAGAACGGCGACCCACCGTTTCCTACTCAACCCCGTTTCCATCCCATCCCCCTCCAAGACATTGATCCGCAAGTCGGTCATCTTATTGCCGCGCAAGCCCAAGTTGCTCCGACCCTCTGGCGGCAAACCTCGGCGCTTCGGAATGAGCGGAAAAGATGCGCGGACTAAGCTGGAAAATTCGGGAATTTCAGGCAGCTCCGGACGTCATCGAAATTTGGCATGTCCACAGAGTAATCAGTGACAGTTTACTTTTCCTCTCGCGTTTCCGGCATCACCACTGTTACCTTCCCATCACCGTCCGCAGAAACTCCCCAGGTGCATCATGGCGCGTCTTCCCCGCATCGTCATTCCAGGCATGCCGCATCTCGTCACCCAGCGCGGCAACCGGAAGGAAAAGACGTTCTTCGATGACGGCGACTACAAGGCTTACCGCCAGTTGATCGCGGAAGCCGCAACCCGTACCGGGACTGAAGTCTGGGCCTATTGCCTGATGCCCAACCACGTCCACATGATTCTGGTACCGTCCGATCAGGACGGCCTCAGGGGAACTCTCGCCGAAGCCCACCGCCGCTATACCAGCCGCATCAACCAGCGTAACGGCTGGACAGGCCATCTTTGGCAAGGCCGCTTCGGCGCGGTTCTGATGGACGAGGAACACCTGATCGATGCGGTGCGCTACGTCTCGCTCAATCCCGTGCGAGCAAAGCTGGTCGAGCAGCCGGAGTATTGGCCCTGGTCGAGCGCTTCCGCGCATTTGAGAAAACGGGACGACGGGCTGGTGACCGTCAAGCCTGTCCTCGACAGGGTGCCCGACTTCACCTGCCTGCTCGAACAGGAAATGCCGGAAGAAGCCGCGATTGCGTTGCGGCGCGCCGAAACGATCGGCCGCCCCCTGGGCAGCGCGTCGTTCTTCGACGATCTGGAGGTCCGGCTGGGCTTCGACGTCCGGCCCCAGCGGCGCGGGCGTAAGCCGAAGTCCCTGCTCGGGGCAACCGGGTAAAGCGCTCGCCCTCGATTTACTCGAACAGGCCGTCCAATTCGCGGTAGTCCGGCACCCTGGCGTCCAGCGGCAGTCCGGCGCGGAAGACCACGCGGTCGGATTGGGGACGCGACAGCAGTTCGCCGTAGCCTCGGGCGCGGAAGACAACGAGATCGGCACTCTTCCCGACACCTATGAGACCGCCGTCCAGCCCCATGATCGCAGCCGGCGTCGCCGTCGCCGCGCGCGGCCAGTCGCCGAACGGGCGGTCCAGGTGCAGGACGCGGGTGGCCTCCCGATAGACTTCCACCATGTCGTGGTCGCCGTAGCCGTAGAACGGATCACGGCAGTTGTCGGAGGCGACAGCCACTGGAATGTCGCGTGCCCGCATCTCGTGGACCAGCGTCACGCCGCGCCAGCGCGGTGTCCGGCCCGGCACCCGGTCCTGAAGGTAGAGGTTGCACAGGGGCAGAGTGACCACGGCGATCCCGGCCTCCGCGACAAGGTCGAGGGTGCGGAGCGCCTGATCCGGGTCCTGCATCGCCAGACTACAGCAGTGCCCGCACAGGATGCGGCCCTCGAAGCGGTTCCGCAGCGCTGCCTCGGCGATGCGGCGCAGGCTGACGGCTTCGGGGTCGCTTGTTTCATCGACATGGAAATCGACGTCGAGGCCGTGGGCCGTCGCCAGCGCGAACATCCGGTCCAGCGCGTCGTCCAGACGTGGAATCATGTAGGTGACGCAGCCCAGGACGCCGCCATGGCGGGCGACAAGGCTGGCGATACGCTCGCCCTCACCGCTCAGGTAGATTTCCGGCGGGACCAGACAGGCGGCCTGAAGGGTGATCCGGCCTGCCCAGCGTTCGCGCATCTCGGCGAATACCGTCCAGGAGATTTCCGCTTGCCTGCCGACCGAATCGAGGTGCGTGCGGACAGCACTGGTGCCATGGGCATAGGCGCATTTCACGCCGAACTCCATGCGGGCAGCGACATCGCCGGCGTTCCAGTTGGCTTCCCGGTCCCGCGCCACGGCATGGAGAGCCCCCATGAAGGTGCCGTCGGGGTTCTCCTGGCGCGGCCAGATATGACCCTTGTCCAGATGGGTGTGAAGATCGACCGGGCAAGGCCATACCTGCCCGCGCTCGAGATTGACCCCCGGCCCGCAGCAGGGGGCCGTTCCGCCCGGTACCACGGCACTGATCCGGCCATGCTCGATCCGCAGATCTACGAATGCCAGCCCGTCCTTGTCGGCTCCCGCCCTGACCTCCGGCGAAGGGTCGGCCAGCAGGCACAGCGGCGCCAGGGCTTTCTTCAGCCAGAATTTCGCACCCTGGGAGGAGCCGGCGAATGTCGCGTGGAAGCGGCTGTGCATTTTCAGGCAACCGGTTCT
>DASQKT010000681.1:0-10937 GCA_035630415.1 Skermanella sp. | reverse complement strand
GGGGGATTTCATCACACTCTTCATCACGCTGAGCTCCCTGATGCCTGATCGCCCGCAAAGCCGTAGAGACGGGCCGGATTGTCGACGAGGAGGCGCTGGCGAGCCTCCGGCGTGGCCGCGAACCGGGGAAGAAGGTCGACGAGATCAGCCTCGTCGGCCGGAATGGCGAGGTTGGGGTGCGGGAAATCGGTGCCCCAGAGCACCCGGTCCGGCGCCGTCTCGACGAGTGCGCTGGCGAACGGCAAGGCGGCGTCATAGGGCGGCTTCGAGATGCGCTCCGAGCCCGACACCTTGACCCAGCAGGCCGGCATCCGGACCAGATCGAGCAGCGCCTGGAAAGCGGGCTGTTCGACCCCGAGGGCGGAATCGATCCTGCCCATGTGGTCGATCACGAACGGCACCGGCAGCCGGCGCATCATTCCGGTCAGCGGCACGATGTCGGGCGCGTCCAGGTGCAGCACCACGTGCCAGCCAAGTTCCCTGATCCGATCCATCGTCCGGTGGAACAGGTCCATGTCCGGCGTGCCGCCAAGATGGCGGACGAAGTTGAAGCGGACCCCGCGCACGCCTCCCTGGTGCAGATGGCGAAGCTCGGCCTCCCCATAGCTCTGGTCGACGATGGCGACGCCACGGTAGCGGTCCGGCCGCCATGCGATGGCATCGAGCATCGCGCGGTTGTCGGCGCCATGGCAGCTTGCCTGAACGATGACGGCGTGCTCGACGCCGAGATGGTCATGGAGGGCGGCCAGCGTTTCCTTGGGCGCATCCTCGGGGGTGTAGCGGCGGTTCGGAGCATAGGGGAAGGCAGCACCCGGCCCGAACACGTGGCAATGTGCGTCGCAGGCTCCGGCGGGTAACTTGAACGCCGGTTTGCGGCGCTCGGCGAATTCCGTGAGCTGTGATGGCATCGGGCAGGCACTCCCTTGTGCGCGGCGTTGCTGGGCACGCCTTGGTTCTTGATTGAAGGCATCCCGCCTGCGCCGGGCCGGCTGGATGCCGCCCAAGTCCTACGCCCCCTGCCCTGCTTTGTCGTATCGCTTTTCCCGGCGGCGCCATAACCGTCCGTTATAGGTGAGCGGCGAAGTCCTCGACCCGCTCGACCAGATCGTCGAGATCGCGGCGGAACTGCTCCAACGCGAACCCGGCGCCGAACATCCGCCAGAGCGTATCGGTCGGCAAAATCCTGGTCCGTTTCGACCGCCTCAACTCGTCTATCGATGCCCTGTATGCGCCGATAGCGTCGGCCATGGCGTCGGACGGCGCCGGCGACTGGCCGGCGGACAGGGCATCGGCAAGCTTGCCGAGGGTTGCGGCGCCGGCCCTGGCAGCCGATGCCCAGGTTTGGGCCGGATGCTCGCTCGACACCTCCAATCCCGGCTCCCCGACCGCCCGGCGGACCATGACCACGTCATGGCGCAATCGCATCAGGGTCCGCAGCAGGGGTTCCGGATCGGGCATGTCCGTCAGGCGGCTCCGGCGCTCCCGCGTCGCCTCGCCGACCAGCGTTTCAAGCCGGTTCAGGCTCTTGCGCGTCCGCACCGCAAGGGCGCTCAGATTGACCTGCGCCTGATCGTCCTGGACCGCCAGCGCTTCCATCTGCTCTGCCAGCAGCCGCGTCGTTTCGGCCGCCGTCTCCACGACCGACCGCGACGCCCGCGCCGGCACGACCAGGACGGAGATCAGAAGCCCGATGGCACAGCCGAGACCAACTTCCAGCACGCGGTCGGTCGCGAAGCCGAGCGGCCCCAGGGTAGCGCCGCTGGCGCTGAGCAGCACGATGATGGCGGTGATAGGCGCTACGCGGAAACTGGCCGAGTACGCCGCCATGAACGACAGCGGCGCCACGGCGACGACCAGGGCCAGCGCCCTCGTCAGGTCATCGGCATGCGGGATCGCGAAAGCGACGGCGCTGCCGTAAACAGCACCGAGCAGCGATCCGACGAACCGGTCGAGCGCCGCCTTCAGCGACCCTCCGACATTGCTCTGGGTTACGATCAGGGCCGTAATGACGGCCCAGAACCCCTGCGACAGCCCAAGCGCCTCGGCGACGGCGAAAGTCGCCAGGGCGGATGCCGTCATCCGCAAGGCCAGCACCAGCTTGGTTCGATTACGGGAAAGCCAGCCCGACGCCAATACAGTTCTCCTTTCACCCGCCGATAAATGTCTTGCTCCAGTCGCCTGGGGAGACAATCATCGATCCTTGGAAATCAGTACCTTAACCCCCGTGGCCTCCGTTGCCCGGCCGCCACGGCTCAACCCGGACCCGATACCGCCGTGGTCGTTCGCCGATACCTCGATCAACGATTGAAACTTCATCATCTTCGGGCCGTCGAAGCCATCGGTTCTCAGCATAGCCTGTCGAAAGCATCGGCGGCCCTGGGGATCAGCCAGCCCGCCCTGACTAAAACGCTTCAGGAACTCGAATCCATTCTGGACATACGGCTTTTCGACCGGCATGCGCGTGGCATGCTGCCGACACCAGCTGGCAGCGGCGTCATCCGGTCGGCAAAACGCATTCTGGCCGAGCTTCGCCGGCTGGATGAGGACCTGGACCGGCTGTCCAGCCCCAGCAGCGGCATCGTGGCGCTCGGAGCATTGCCGGGAGCGGCGGCGGGCATCCTGCCCGGCGTGCTAAGCCGTCTGAAGGTCGAACATCACGATCTCGATATCCGGCTGGCGGAAGGCAGGACGGAGGAACTGCTGCCCATGCTGGCGGCGGGTGAAATCGACTTGATCGTGGGTCGCCTTTATGAACCGGCGGTACCTGACGGCTTCGTACGGGAACCTCTCTACGAGGAACCGATCTCCATCCTCGCCCGATACGATCATCCCGTCTTTCAGCTTGTGCCCGTCACCGTCGACAAACTGCGCCGGTACGATCTGCTCCTGCCCACCGTCAGCCAGCGCGTCGGACAGGAGATCGAGCATCTTCTATCCCAGCTCGACCTCACCCCCTCGTCGTCGCTGCGCTCCTCGTCCTACGGCTTCATACGGGAGATGCTGCATTCGACCGACCTCATCTCGATCATGCCCCGGCTGATGATGGTGGGAGACCTGCTTCGCGGCACGCTTCGCGTCGTGCCGCTTCCGGTGCCGGCACCGCGCCGGCCCGCCGGCCTGATCCACTCGCGCGACCGGGTTCCGCCGCCTGCCGCCGGCATCTTCGTCGAGTGTCTGAAGGCTTATCTTGCCGAAATAGCGACGAAGGGCCTCGACATATAACCACCTGTTATATTGGCTCCCGGAAAAGCGATAAGACGCCGCGTGCTTCAAGGCGTAGATCGGTTTTCATTTCGAAACTCGGTCAGCAACTCCTGTCTTCAAAGGATATCGCATGAAATTGCACCGTGTCGCCCTGATCGGCTTCGGCGAGGTCGGTCAAATCTTCGCCCGCGATCTGCGCGCCGCCGGCCTATCGCGTCTGGCGGCCTTCGACATCGCCTTTGAAAGCCTGGATAGTCCGCAATCGAAAGCCGCGCGATCGCAGGAAATCACCGTATGCACCAGTGCCGGCGAAGCTGCGGCCCAAGCCGATCTGGTGATTAGTGCGGTTACCGCAGGATCGGCGCTGGCCGCCGCGCAATCTGCCGCCGGACACCTGCGGCACGCTCCCTTCTTCCTGGACGTCAATTCCGTTTCGCCATCGACAAAGCAGGCGGCAGACGCCGTCGTGAAGCAGGCGGGAGGACGCTATGTCGAGGCGGCGGTCATGACCAGCGTGCCGCCGCACGGTATCCGTTCGCCGATGCTGCTTGGCGGTCGCTATGCCGAAACGTTCATCACCCTTGCCGCACCGTGGGGCATGCGCCTGACCGCGTTCTCGCCGGAGATCGGCGGCGCGTCGTCGGTCAAGATGTGCCGCAGCGTCATGATCAAGGGGTTGGAGGCGCTGACAACGGAATGCATGCTCGCCGCGCGCCATTACGGCGTCGAGAAGCAGGTGCTGGCCTCCCTTGCCGACACACTGCCGCACGAGGACTGGCGTTCGCTGGCGCGCTACATGATCAGCCGGGCCTTGCTCCACGGACGCCGCCGGGCGGAGGAAATGCGCGAAGTAGCGAAGACCGTGCAGGAAGCCGGGATCGAGCCGATGCTGGCGGCTTCGACAGCCACGCGCCAGGATTGGGCCTTCGCCCGTGGCCGGGAACTCCAGGCCGATGCCTTGGCTTCCCAGGATCTGGACACGCTTCTGGATGCTCTCCTCACGGTAGCGCGCCAGCCGGCCAGCGGCCCGTCAGGCGGCTGAGCGCGTTGACTTCCGATCCGATAGAGTGCTGGAGGTTCTGCAAAAAGGCTGAGCCGAGGAAGGCGGTCATGGCAGGGCTGACAGGGACCGGTTCCACATAAGATCCAGGGCAGGGAACGAAGGTTCACAGCGCGAGAGTGATTTCGCGCTTCTACCCGCGACACGTTGGCAGATTGCTCGTGGTGCGATTGAGAATCACTTTCATACAGACTAGCATGTATCGATGACCTGCCGAGCGTTTTGCTCTCAGGGCTGAACACAGCCGATCTTCCCCTGAAAAGCGCAGTTTTTCGATTCATGCAGAATGACCTCGATACCTTATTCCGCCAGCACCACGAAGAGCTGTACAGCTTCGCCTGCCGAAGGCTCGGGCGTTGCGACATGGCCGCCGACGTGGTCCAGGACGCGTTCGTGCGCTATGCTGACATGGCGAAGTCCGATGCGGACGGCGATGCCGTGGAGCAGCCAAGGCTGTTCCTGTGCCGCATCGTCGGCAATCTGATCATCGATCTGGCCCGGCGCGACCGCCGCCGGGGCAACCATGCCGTTCTCGATGACGTGGCCGACCACGTGGCGGACAGCCAGCCTTCCCCCGACAAGGCTTTGGAAACCCGCCAGCGGCTGGCCCTGCTCCAGGCAGCCCTGGGCGAGCTTCCGCCGTCCTGCCGCGACGCTCTGCTGCTCAGCCGGGTCGAGAAACTGACCCATGCCGAGGTGGCGGAGCGGCTTGGCGTGTCATGCAGCATGGTGTCGAAGAACATCATGCGGGCGCTCCGCCATTGCGAGCGCCGCGTGCCCCGCCAGTGACGTCCCGGCAGTGATGTCCCGGACCCTGGACAAGCCGCCGCGCAAAAAAATTTCGCTCTTCTGAAAATAATGCTGTCGGGTTCCAATTCCCCATCGTCAATGAGAGTGAGAGTCATTCGCATTTATATGGTGGGCATTGTCATGAGCCGGGATGGAATTGAAGCGTCGATGAGCAGGGTATGTTTGCGGCTTGGATTGACGGCCGCGCTGATTTCGGCAGGCGCCATCGCCCCGGCAGCCGGCGCCCAGCTAGAAGGCGACGTAATCCAGCTCGATCCGGTGACGATCGACGGACAGGCGCCACGGGCGCCGGCCACGACCGAGGGGACCAAGTCCTATGCCAGCCCGCTGGCGTCGGCGGGCTCCAAGGGGCCGACGCGGCTTCGCGATATCCCGCAATCCGTCAGCGTCATCACCCGGCAGCGGATCGAAGACCAGAACATGACACGGTTGGAAGACGCCCTGCGGCGCTCGACCGGGACCACCGTGCTCGCCAACGATCTGGGGCGTTCCAGCCTGTTCTCCCGTGGCTACGAGCTGGATTCCTACATGGTCGATGGGCTGCCTTCGCCCATCTCCAGCGTCTACGGCACGCAGCCGGACCTCGCGATGTTCGACCGGATCGAGGTGCTGCGCGGCCCGTCCGGCCTGTTCGCCGGGACCGGCGAACCGGGCGGCTCGGTCAATCTGGCGCGGAAACGGGCACTCGACAAATTCGGGGCCAGCGGCTCCGTCACGGCAGGTTCCTGGCAGGGCTACCGGGGCGAGGCCGACGTCACCGGCCCGGTCAGCGGGTCCGGCCGGGTCCGGGCGCGCGGCGTCGTGGCGATGCAGGATCAGGACACCTTCGTCGATGTCACCGACAACAAGAGCAAGCTCGGCTATGGCACGGTCGAGGTCGATCTGACGGAACAGACCACACTGTCCTTCGCGGCCTCCCATCAGGAGAAGGACATCACCCCCTTCAACGGCCTGCCGGCTTATGCCGACGGAAGGCTGCTGGACGTCCGGCGCTCCACCTTCATCGGCGCCGACTGGAACCGGTTCGAGAATTCATCGGACGAGGGCATCGTCGATCTGGAACACCGTTTCGACGATGGCGGGGAAGCCCGCGTGGCGCTGCGCTATGTCGATCGCGACGCCGATTTCAAATATGCCTATGCCCGCACCGCCGTCAATCCCGTGACCAATTCGGTCAGCATGACGGTCCTGGCGCGCGACTACGAGGAAACCTCGCTTGCCATGGACGCCCATGTCAGCAAGCCGGTTCCGTTCCTGGGCCAGACCCACAACATCGTCGTCGGCACCGATTACCGCCGCTACGATCAGCGGATGTACCAGGGCACCGCGAACCCCGCAGGCACCGTCAATGTGTTCAACCCGGCGACCAACATCGCCGAACCGGCTATCGCCTTCACCACGCGCACCCGGAACGTGCCGGAGCAGGTTTCCGGCTATGCCCAGGCGCGGATCAAGCCGCTGACGCCGGTGACCGCCGTCCTGGGCGGCAGGCTCAGCTACTACAACCTGGAATCGACCAATCTGGTCAACAACGTCAAGACCAAGAGCGAAGTGAACGGCGAGTTCACGCCTCAGCTCGGCCTGATCTACGACCTGACCGACACGATTTCCGCCTATGCCAGCTATACCGACATCTTCCAGCCGCAGACCGCCACCGGCCGGGATGGCCGTCCACTCGCCCCGCGCGTCGGCAGCCAGTATGAAACCGGCGTGAAAGGCGAGTTCTTCGACGGTGCGCTGACATCGACCCTGGCCTTCTTCCGCACCAAGGACGAGAACCGGGCCGTCGCCGACCTCACCACTCCGGGCGTGTCCAATGCCGCCGGCGAAGTCGAATCCAAAGGGATCGAGCTTGAAGTCAGCGGCGAACCGCTGCCGGGCTTGAGCGTCTTCTCCAGCTACTCCTATCTGCTCAGCGAGTATCTGACCGGCACGCCGGCGCAGGTCGGTCAGGTGTTCAACACCTGGACGCCGAAGCACACGGTCAACCTGTTCGCCCGCTACGCCTTCGGCGAAGGTCCGCTGGACGGTTTCAGCGTCGGGGGAGGCGCCAAGGCGGTTTCCAGCTACTACGGCCAGTCCGGGGCCACCCGCTGGATACAGGACGGCTACATGCTGTTCGACGCCCAGGTCGGCTACGAGGTGACCGAGAACGTCAGCGCGACCTTCTCGGTCAACAATATCCTCGACAAGAAATACTATTCACGCGCCGCGAGTTCGACCGTATTCAACTACTACGGTGAGCCGCGCAGCGCATGGCTTAAAGTATCCGCCAAGTTCTGACATGGCGGCTGACGGCGCTCTGCCGTCAAATACCTGTTCCGATAGAATGAAGGATTGAATTTCATGATCAGGGCGGTTCTGCTCGTCATGGGGTTGCTGCTGACGGCTGCATGGACGCAGCCGGCGGCGGCAGCCGAAGTCATCGATCTGGCCGGGCGCACGGTCACCGTCCCCGCCAGGGTGGAGCGCATCATCCTGGGCGAAGGCCGGTATTTGCCGACGCTTGCCATCCTTGACCGGACCGACCCGCTGAAGCGCGTGGTCGGCATGATGGGCGAATTCGCCCTGCTCGACCCCACCGGGTACCAGCAATACCTCGACCGGTTCCCGGATCTGGGAAAAATCACGCAGGTCGGACAGGCGTCGGGCGACAGCTTCAGCGTCGAAAAAGCCATCGCCCTCGCCCCCGATCTCGCGATCTTCGCGTTGGAGGGGCACAGCCCCTCGCCCAAGAACATCGAAATGGTCGCCCAGTTGGAAGCGGCGGGCATCGCCGTGGCGTTCATCGACTTCCGCAAGGACCCGCTGGTCAACACGCCGCGCAGCATCGACCTGCTGGGCAGGCTGCTGGGCCGCGAGGCGGAGGCGGCGGAATTCACGGCATACTACGATGAGCAGTTGAAGCTGGTGACGGATCGGCTGGCCACCGTCGGCGCGCGTCCCAGGGTCTTCCTGGAATCGCGGGTCGGCCTGACCGAAGAGTGCTGCGCCACGATGGGAAACGGCATGATGGGCCGGTTCATCGAAAAGGCGGGCGGAACCAACATCGCCACGGCCCTGGTGCCCGGTCCCAGCGGCACGATCAATCTGGAATACCTGCTGGCCCAGCAGCCGGACATCTATATCGCCACCGCGATCGGCTCGGCCGCGACGACCGCCAAGGCACCCCGGCGCGTCGCCTTGGGGGCGGACGTGCAGCCGGACCTTGCCCGCGAGACGCTGGCCCGCGCCACGAGCAGGCCGGGGATCGCCGATCTGGACGCCGTCAGGTCCGGGCGTGCCCATGCGATCTGGCACCACTTCTACAATTCTCCCTTCAACGTCGCCGCCGTCCAGGCTTTCGCCAAGTGGTTCCACCCTGCCCTGTTCGCTGATCTCGACCCCGTCGAGACCCTGCATACGCTGTACCGGCGCTTCCAGCCGGTGGCGGCCACCGGCACCTACTGGATCGACCTCAAGTGAGCCGCGCGCAGGCAGATACGGCAGATACCGGAGCCGGAGCCGCGCCGCTGGCCCGGCTCTACGGCCGGTTCGTCTGGAGCAGGCTTGCCATCATCGGCGTCCTGGTCGCGGCGCTGCTGGTGTCGGTGCTGTTCGACGTGGCGACCGGTCCGTCGCCGCTGTCGGTGGCGGACATCGTGACCGGGCTGCTCGACCGCAGCGCCCTGCCGCGCGGACAGGCCGTCATCCTGTGGGACCTGCGGCTGCCCTTTGCCGCGATGGCGGTGCTGGTGGGTGCGGCACTGGGATTGGCGGGGGCGGAGATGCAGACCGTCCTCAACAACCCGCTGGCCAGCCCCTTCACGCTGGGCGTATCGGCCGCCGCCACGCTGGGGGCTTCCCTCGTCATCGTGATGGACCTCAGCGTTCCGGGGATCGGCGCCACGTATCTGATACCGGCGGGAGCCTTCGTGTTCGCCGTCGGGTCTGTGATGGTCATCCAGATGCTGGCCCGCAGCTTCGGCGCCACGACCGATACCGTCGTGCTGTTCGGCATCGCCATGCTGTTCGCGATGAACGCCCTGCTCTGGCTGGTGCAGTACGTCGCCAGTACCGACGCCTTGCAGCAGATGGTGTTCTGGACGATGGGCAGCCTGGGCCGCTCGACCTGGGATAAGGTCGCGGTGGTTGCCGCCGTGCTGGGGGTCTGCCTGCCGCTGTCGATGCGCAAGGTCTGGGCCATGACGGCGCTGCGCGGCGGCGAGGATCAGGCCAAGAGCTTCGGCATTCCGGTCGAGACCCTGCGGCTCCGGGTGCTGCTGCGGGTCAGCATCCTGGCCGCCGCCGCCGTCGCCTTCGTCGGCACCATCGGCTTCATCGGGCTTGTCGGTCCCCACATCGCCCGGCTGGCGCTGGGAGAGGACCACCGCTTCTACCTGCCGGGCAGCGCGCTGGCGGGGGCGCTCCTGCTGTCGCTGGCGTCCATCGCGAGCAAGAACCTGATTCCGGGCCTGATCCTGCCGGTCGGCATCGTCACGGCGCTGGTCGGCATCCCGCTTTTCATGACGCTGATCCTGACGCAGGGGCGGAAGCTGTGAGCGCCGGCCTCTTTTTAGCCGGCCTTTCTCTAAACGGCGTTTCGGTCGGCTATGGCGGGCGGCCCGTGCTGTCCGGTCTCGATCTTCCCGCCGTGGCGCCCGGATCGGTCGTGGCGCTGCTCGGCGCCAACGGCGCCGGCAAATCGACCTTGCTGAAGGCGATGGCGGGCCTTGGCGGCGCGACGGGACGGCCTGCCGGGCAGATCGTCCTGAACGGGCAGGACCTTGTCGGCATGACCCTGGAACAGCGGGTCCATGCGGTGGGCTACCTGCCCCAGGCGCTGCCCCAGGGCAGTTCGCTGGTCGCCTATGAAGCGGTGCTCAGCGCCGTGCGGGCGGTCAGGCCCGATACCCCGCGCGACCATGTGGAAGCGTCGATCGAGCGCGTCTTCGACACGCTGGGACTGCGCCCGCTGGCCCTGCGGCGGCTGCGCGAGCTGTCGGGCGGCCAGCGTCAGATGATCGGGCTGGCGCAGGTGCTGGTCCGCAACCCGCGCCTGCTGCTGCTGGACGAACCGACCAGCGCGCTTGACCTCCGCTGGCAGCTTACCGTGCTCGAAACGGTGCGGCGCATCGCCGATGCCGAACGGTCGATCTGCGTCATCGCCATCCACGACATCAATCTGGCGCTCAGGTTCTGCGACCACGTGGTCGTTCTAGGCCACGGCCGCGTCCTGGCGTCCGGCCCCCCGACCCATGCCCTGGACCCCGACGTGCTCCGCCATGCCTACGGCATCGAGGCGCGGGTGGAACAGTGCTCCCGAGGTTTCCGCCTTGTTCTGGCCGACCGCGCCTTGCCCGATGCGGGCAGGGCCGCGACCCCTTTTCAATAGGAGAACACCGATGAGAAGAAACGCGGTATCACAGCCGGCTGCACTACCGCCGAACGGGCCGGCTGCCGACAGCGCCACCCGGTTGCTGGCTGAATACGCCGCCGGGTCGCCTTTCTTCTTCGCGTCACCCCAAGGGACCCTGCTGGCGCAGGAGGCTTTCGCCACCGTGCCGGAAGCCGCCGCCGGCTCCTCCCCCGCCACGCTGGCCCAGCGCGTTTCCCGCTCGCTCGACGAGGCGCGGAAGGCAGGACATCCCGATCCGGTCGCGGTCGGCGCCGTGCCCTTCGACCTCTCCGCCCCCGCCCGGCTCATGATCGCCCGCAACCTGCGCAGCGCCGGCCGTCTCTCGCTCGACCCGTCGGAACGGATGCCGGCGGCGGCCGCCAACCAGTACCAGATGCGCATGGTGCCTGAACCTGCCGTCTATATGAGCGGGGTCGAAACGGCGCTGGAGCGCATCGCGGCCGGAATGCCGGTCAAGGTCGTGCT
>DASQKT010000680.1:0-12303 GCA_035630415.1 Skermanella sp. | reverse complement strand
CGGCGCCCGCCTTCAGGAATGCATCACCGCCGCACAGGATTTGGCGGCGCGCGGGCTGTCCACCACCGTCGTCGATGCCCGGTTCGCCAAGCCGCTGGACGAGGACCTGATCCGCCGCGTCGCCACCAACCATGAAGTGGTGATCACGATCGAGGAAGGGTCGGTCGGCGGTTTCGGCAGTTTCGTCCTGCACTTCCTGGCGGGAGCCGGTCTGCTCGACCAGGGACTGAAGATCCGCCCGATGGTCCTGCCGGACCGCTTCCTGGATCACGACTCCCCGGCAAAGCAGTACGAGGAAGCCGGCCTTGCCGCGCGTCACATCGTCGGGACGGCGCTGAAGGCGCTGGGCGTCGATGCCGTGGGCCAGGGCGTCGCTCGGGCGTAAGGTTCGATATTCAGGTTCCGCTTCTGCCGGCCATCGTTCACCGTGAGGTGAGCGATGGCCGCCGCTTGCGTGCAGTAAAGTAATAAAATTACCGTACAGTCCTGGATTTGCGAAATCCTGTATAACTGAGCGTGTCCGTATGGCCTCAGTCCGATTTATTGGCGCCGGCCACACATAATTCGGCTGACAAGAACAGCATTCCCGAGTAAAGAGGCGTGGTTTAACCGAACCTTAACCAACGTCTAATTCGATGCCGCGCCACAACTCTATGACCTACGCTCCATGCGCGGTTTGCGGACCTGCGGGTCGATGAATTGTGGGCATGTCAGGTCAGCAGAAAATAACCATTCGAGTAAAAAACAAATGACGATCCCGACGAGCGGTGCGGAAGCCTCATGATCGATAAAGACAATTTCACGCTTTCTGTTGTGATTCCTTGTTACAACGAATTGCATACCATCCGGACCATTGTGGATCGCGTCCGTGGGGCCGATGTACGTCAGATCGAGATCATCATCGTCGACGATTGCTCCCACGACGGCACTCGTGAACTGCTGAAGACCGAGATTGCACCGCTGGTCGAGAAGATCGTCTATCACGAAAAGAACCAGGGCAAGGGTGCGGCTCTCCGCACGGGTTTCGCCCATGCGACCGGCGACATCGTCCTGATCCAGGACGCCGATCTGGAATACGATCCGCAGGAATATCCGGCCCTGATCGAACCGATCCTTCATCGGGGAGCCGACGTCGTCTATGGCTCGCGGTTCGTCGGCGGCGGCGCCCATCGCGTCGTCTATTTCTGGCACATGGTCGCCAACCGGTTCCTGACATTCGCCTCCAACTGTTTCACCAACATCAATCTCACCGACATGGAGACCTGCTATAAGGTCTTCCGGCGCGACATCATCAAGTCGGTGACCATCGAGGAAGACCGCTTCGGCTTCGAGCCGGAGATCACGGCGAAGCTGGCGAGGAAGCACGCCGTCTTCTACGAGGTCGGCATCTCCTATTATGGCCGGACCTATGACGAGGGTAAGAAGATCGGCCTGAAGGACGGGTTTCGGGCGATCTACGCGATCGTCAAGTATTCCGTTTTCAAAACAGCATAGAGACCGCCCAGATGATGAGGAATGGCATAGCTCAGGTCACGCGCTATCTTCCGGGCGCCGTCGCGTACCTGTTCGTCGGTGGACTGAGCGCCCTGATCGAGTGGACGGTCTTTTTCGGCGCCGTCACGTTCCTGGATCTGCACTATGCCGCCGCGATCTTCATCGCTTTCATCGTGGCGACGTTCAACAACTGGTATTTGTCGTCCAAGCTGATCTTCCGCTCTTCCGGCCGGTCCACCGGCGAGGAATTCATGCTGGTCTATCTGGTCAGCGGGTTCGGTCTGCTGATCAACTTCATGGTCACATCCGTCGGCATCGAAGTGCTGGGAATGGGGCTGATGATCGCGAAGATCTGCGGCACCGGTTCGGCCTTCGTCTGGAACTATGCGGCCCGGCAGTTCTTCGTCTTCGACCGCAATCCCCGGCTTAACTTGCGCGGGCGTTGAACGGCCGGCGGGTCCCGGCAGCGAAGCTCATTTTCCGCAAATCGAAGCGTATTTTTCGTAACTCAGAGATGCCCAGTGATGAACCATGGGGATACAGCGAACTCCGCCGAGACTGCGGACGCCTTATCCGTGCCGGAAGCTACCTTATCGTCCTGGTTCGTTCCGGTGCTCGCCTGGGTCATGGGAGCCGCGACCTTCTTCCGGCAGCAGATCGGTTCGGGTTTCGATCTGATCAGCGGCGATATCGGCGATGCCCGGCTGATCGTCTATATCAACGAGCATTGGTTCAGGGTCTTCTGCGGGTTGGCGGAGTTCCGGAGCCCGCCGCAGTTCTATCCCCTGCAAGGAACGCTGGGCTATTCGGACGCCTTCTTCCTTTACCAGATCTTCTATTCGCCTTTGCGGCTGCTCGGAATCGATGAGTTCCTGGCGTTCCAGCTGACGCTGGTGGGCCTGACGGCGATCGGGTTCGCTTCATTCTTCGCCCTGCTGAGGCGCGTCTTCAAAGTTCCCCGGTATCTTGCCATCGCGGGAGCCCTGATATTCGCGTTCTCCAACATGAATTTCCTGAAGGTCGGGCATCCGCAGCACCTGACGATCGAATTCATTCCCCTGCTTGTCCTGTTCGGCTTCGAGGCGGTCGGTTCGGTCGCGACGGCGCCGCGCCGGGCCGCCCTTTTCAGCGGCCTGATGGGCGTGGGGCTGGCCCTGGTCTTCTTTACGTCCTTCTATATCGGCTGGTTCTTCGTCCTGGCGTCGCTGGTCTTCGTTCCCGTTCTGCTGGCGTTGACGTGGCCCGGCACCCTGGCGATGGTCAAGGCGCGCCCCATGCCAGTCGCCGCGTGCCTGCTGGCGTTCGCCGCGTCGTTCCTGGTGGCGCTTACGCCGTTCCTGCTGACATACCTTCCGATATTGCTGGAAGGGCGTCAGAGAAGCTTTGCCGACAACATGCAGTTCGCGGGATGGATTTCCGACCTGATCAATGTCGGAGCCGGCAATGGGGTTTGGGGAGGCATCATCGCCGGCCTGCCGGGCTATCCGGTCGAGCGGCTGGGCAATGCGGAAGCGTTCCTGGCGCCGACGCCGCTGTTGCTGTGCGTCTTAGTCGGCGGCGCGATATTCGTCGCGAGGCATGCGGTTCGGCATCCGGCCGAGCTGAGATTTCGGGGAAGGCTGATCCTGGCGCTGACGGTCACGTCGCTGGTGCTCATGGTCGTTTCGATCCAGGTGGGCGGGTATTCGCTGTGGTGGCCGGTCTGGAAGTTCGTTCCCGGCGGTTCCGCCATCCGCGTGCCGTATCGCCTTCAGATCATGAACGGCCTGATCGTCACGCTCGCGGTCTTCCTGTTCCTCGATTACTGGTACCGGGTCCGCCGGATCGGCGGCAAAGGGGAGATGTCCGGCATGGTCCTGGCCGGTCTGGCCGCCGTGCTGGTGCTGGAACAGATCAACGGTGCGCCGACCGCAACCGTTTCCCGCGCGCATGAACTGGCGCTTCTGGATAGAGTGCCGGCGGCCGGGCAGTGCCGCGTGTTCTACCTGGCCGACTCGGTGCCGGACGACAGGGCCACTTACGCCTACCAGATCGACGCGATGCTGATTTCCCAGCGCGTCGGCATTCCGACGATCAACGGTTACAGCGGCTGGGAGCCGCAGGGCTGGGAGGTCCGCGATCCCCGTCTGGGCAACAGCTACCTGAACTCCGCCGATCGCTGGCTGGAACGGAACGGGGTGACCGACGGGGCCTGCGCGCTCGACGTGGAGACGATGGCATGGGCGCCCCACGAAGCCCCGGCGCCGAACCGGCTTGCGCTCGGGCAGGTCGTCGACTTCTCCGCCGGCGGCAATGCTGAGTCCTTCATGTCTGGAACGGGATGGTCGGGCGGCGAGCCCTGGGGGCGGTGGACCGAGGGAACGGAGGCCTCGGTTGAAATGAAAGTCGCAGCACCCTCCAGCGCGGGGCTTGAACTTGTCGCCGAAGTCATGGCCTATGTCTCCGAACGCCATCCAGCGCAGGAAGTCGAGGTTCTGGTGAACGACAGCAGGGTAGGCACGTGGAATTTCAGGCAGGACAAGCTGGGAGTCTCGGAAAGGCGCCTGATCATTCCTGCCGGTACGGTCCAGGCTGCCCACACGACCAGGATCACGTTCCGCCCGCTCGAGCCGGTCTCACCGCAAGCGCTGGGTAACTCCGGCGATCCCCGAATCCTGGGCCTCGGGGTCAGCAAGCTGCGGCTGGTGGATGCGGCGGCTTCCGCTCAGCCGGCTGGCAGATGAGGCGAATTTCTTTTTCAATGCATGGCATATTCCCCTGGAGAGATCTCGAACTATGAGAAATACAAGCGTGCGTAAGCGCATCCTGGTGACGGGCGGTGCCGGTTTCCTGGGCTCCCACCTGTGCGAGCGGCTTCTTGCTCGTGGCGACGAGGTCATCTGTGTCGATAATTATTTCACGGGAAGCCGCGACAACATCGCGCATCTGTTCACGAATCCTCATTTCGAGGTGATCCGGCACGACATCTGCTTCCCGCTTTATCTGGAGGTGGACGAGATCTTCAACCTCGCCTGTCCGGCGTCGCCGATCCATTACCAGTACGACCCGGTGCAGACGGTCAAGACCAGCGTCCACGGTGCCATCAACGTGCTGGGACTGGCAAAAAGGGTGCAGGCCAAGATCTTCCAGGCGTCCACGTCGGAGGTCTATGGCGACCCGGCGGTCCATCCGCAGCCGGAGGAGTATTGGGGCAACGTCAACCCGATCGGCCCGCGCGCCTGCTACGACGAGGGCAAGCGCTGCGCCGAGACGCTGTTCTTCGATTATCACCGGCAGTACGGCGTCGATATCCGCGTGGTGCGCATCTTCAACACCTATGGCCCCCGGATGAATCCCCAGGACGGCCGCGTCGTCTCCAACTTCATCGTCCAGGCGCTTCAGGGCAAGCCGATCACGATCTATGGCAACGGCAGCCAGACCCGTTCCTTCTGCTACGTGGACGACCTGATCGAAGGCTTCCTCAAGCTGATGGACGCGCCGGACGGCGTGACCGGGCCGATCAATATCGGCAACCCCGGTGAGTTCACGATCCGCCAATTGGCCGAGATCGTGATCGAGATGACCGGGTCGCGTTCGGAAATCGTCCAGATGCCGCTGCCCCAGGACGATCCGTTGCAGCGCCGCCCCGACATCACCAAGGCGCGCGACGTGCTGGGCTGGCAGCCGACCATTCCCTTGCGCCAGGGCCTCGAGCGGACCATAGACTACTTCAAGACGCTGGTGGCCTGAGGTCCGTCGGCGGCTAAGGAAACGATCGCCGAGGAACTACACGTCATGAGCCGCTCCCGTGTCGATACGCTCCTGGTGGAGCGTGGCCTTGTCGAAAGCCGGGCCAAGGCGCAGGCGCTGATCATGGCGGGTCTGGTCTATTCCGACACGCTGCGGATCGATAAGGCCGGGCAGATGCTGGCCGAGGACGCGCCGCTGGCGCTCAAGGGCCAGGACCATCCCTGGGTGTCACGCGGCGGGCTCAAGCTGGTCGAAGGCTTGGACCGGTTCGGCATCGATCCCGCCGGGCTGGTCTGCCTGGACGTCGGCGCTTCGACGGGCGGCTTTACCGACGTGCTGCTGACGCGGGGCGCCGCCAAGGTCTACGCGGTCGATGTCGGGCATGGGCAGTTGGCGTGGAAGCTTCGGCAGAACGCGCGCGTGGTGGTGCTGGAACGGACCAACGCCCGGCATCTGACGGTGACGGAAATCCCCGAGCCGGTCGATCTGGTGGTTTGCGACGCCAGCTTCATCAGCCTGATGACCGTGCTTCCCGCGGCGCTTTCGCTGACTAGGCCGGGCGCCCGGCTGGTAGCCCTGATCAAGCCCCAGTTCGAGGTCGGCAAGGGTAGGGTCGGCAAGGGAGGCGTCGTCCGCGATCCGGAACTGCACCGCGAGGTCTGCGAGACCGTTTCGGCCTGGCTGGGCGGGCTGGAGGGGTGGCGCCTTCTCGGCATCGCCGAAAGTCCAATCCTGGGGCCGGAAGGCAACCGGGAGTTTCTGATCGGCGGGATGCGGGACTCGCCATCGGTGGTGCCGGCGGATACCAACGGGTAAGGCCTTTTGCCTGCGGGCGGTCACACAAAGAGCATCGGCCAGTCCGCGTCATTCCCGGTAAATGGGACGACCGATCCATCCGCCCGATAGCCAGTGTGAACGATGACAGCCGAGACGACCGCCGATCAGAAAATCCAGGGCGTCGAGCTTCTCCGGTATCTCGACCGCGCCGTCCCCGTCTTCATCTGGATCAGCCCTGTCCTAGCCGGGCTCCTGTCCCTGCACATGGGCAAGAGCATGGCCTGGGACCTGCTGCACTATCACTACTACAACGGCAATGCCTTCCTGAACGGCAGGCTGAACTTCGATATTCTGCCGGCTGTCTTCCACACCTTCCTGAACCCTGCCCTGGATGTCGCCTTCTATGCCGCGGTAGAGGCGCTGCCGCCAAGGGCGGTGGGGTTCGGTCTGGGTGCCATCCATGGCGTCAACATCATCCTGCTGTTCCTGTGCGCCCGCCGCATGCTGGCGCATTGGGGCGGGGTTGCGGGTCAGGTGCCCAACCTGCTGCCGGCCTTCCTGGCGGTGGCAGGGTTCGGCTCCGCCGCCGCGATGGGGACGCTGGGGTCCTGGCACCACGACCTGATCGCCAGCCTGTTCTTCCTCGGAGCGCTGCTGGTCCTGCTCCGGCGCGAGGGGGGCGTCAGGCTTTGGCGGGCGGCCATCGCCGGGTTGCTGGTCGGGCTGGGCCTGGGGCTGAAGCTGACGCTGGCGCCTTTCGTCGCGGCCATCGTGGTGGGGCCGCTGGCGCTGCCGGGGTCGCTGCGCGACCGGTTGCTGGCCTGCATCCTCGCAGGCGCCGGGGCTGGTGTGGGGCTGTTCGCCACGGCCGGGTTCTGGATGGCGCGGATGTATGCGGAGTACGGCAATCCGTTCTTCCCCTTCTTCAACCGGCTGTTCGCGTCGCCCTTCGCGGGGGCCGGCGATGGACGCGACCTCCGCTACCTGCCTGTCAGCCTGTGGGAATACCTGGTCTATCCGGTAGTCTTCAGCTTCGACGGCGACCGGGTGTCGGAAGCACCGTGGCGTGATTTCCGCCTGCTGACGGCATTCGCCGTGGCGGTGTGTCTGGTCGCCGTCGTGATCGCGAGCCGTCTGGGCGGAAAGCAGAGCAGGGCCGAACGGCGGCTTTTCGGGTCCGGCAATGCCCGGTTGCTGCTGTGGACGGCGTTCGTCGGCTACGTTTGCTGGCTGGTGCTGTTCTCGATCTACCGCTATGCGGTGCCGCTGGAGATGCTGGTTCCGCTTCTGCTCTGCGTCATGCTGGTGGCGCTGGCGGGAAGGCGTTTCGGCATCGTGGCGACCGTCGTCTGCTGCCTTCTGCTGGTGGCGACGACGCAGAAGGCGGACTTCGCCCGCAAGGACTGGGGCGACGATCCCTTCGTGGGAGCGGAAGTGCCCGCCGCCTACAAGGGGCTGCGCGATGCGGTGATCCTGATGGCCGGCCGAAGCGCCGACGCGCATTTCATCCCCGCCTTCGACCCGAGCAATCGCTTCCTTCGTCTCGATGGTTTCGATTATGTCTATCGCGCCGACGATCCCTTTACCCGGCGGGCAGCCGGTATCGTCGCGGGGCACCACGGGCCGGTATTGGCGATGTTCCGCCGCGACCGGCGGGGGCAGGGGGTCGAAGACGCCTTCCGCGCCTTCGGCTTTGCGATCGACGATGCGTCCTGTGCGACGGTGGAATCCAGGGTCCGGCCGCCCGAGCCGACATTCCTGTGCAGGCTCAGGCCGGTATCAGGCGGTTAGCGGAGCAGGCCGGTCGGCGGCATCGACAGGGTGTCGCGCGCCGGATCGCGCGTCAGCATGCCCAGCTCGCGCAGCAGCGGCCGGATCTCCGTCAGGACAGCCGAGACGCTTCGGGCTTCGGAGCGCCCTGTGATCAGGTCAAGCAGCTGCACCCATTCCGGCTCGGGTTTCGGGAATGGCTCCAGGGTGACTTCGGCGTCGCGGGGCAGTCCGGCGGCCTCCCTGGCGAACCCCAGGGCCGTTTCCATGTCGCCCAGCTCGTCGACCAGACCCAGCGCCTTGGCCTGTGCGCCGGTCCAGACGCGGCCCTTGGCGATGTCGCGGACGGAGGCCGCCGGCAGCTTCCGCGCCTCGGCGATGTTGCGGACGAAGGCGCCGTAAATATCGTCCAGGATGGTGTCCAGGCGCTTAGATTCGCTTTCGCTGTAGGGCGTCAGCGATGACCACATCGTCGCATTCTGCCCCCGGCTGATCTGGCCCCACTCGACGCCGAAGCGATTCCACAGGTCCGACGTCACCATCTTGCCGGCGACGACGCCGACCGAACCGGTCAGGGTGCCGGGCTGCGCTATGATCTTGTCGGCGTTCATCGCGATCCAGTAGCCGCCCGACGCCGCAGCCTCGCCCATCGAGACGATCACCGGCTTGCCCGCCAGCTTGGCCCTGACGACGGCGCGGCGGATCGATTCCGACGCGACGGCGGAGCCGCCGCCGCTGTCGATGCGGAACAGGATGGCACGGACATCGGGGTCTTCGGAGGCATCGCGGAAGGCGTCGGCCACGTCGTCCGAGCCCATCGAAGTTCCGCCCATCAGCGGATCGACACCGTTGGAGCCGCGCTGGATCGTGCCGGTGCCGTAGATCACCGCGATGGTCGGGCCTGAGCGATGGGGACGGCCGGCGGCGTCCAGGTAGTCGCTGATCTCCAGCAGTTCGGACGCGGCGCCGCCGCGTTCCTCGGCCGCCTGGGTGACCTCGTCGTAATATCCCACCTGATCGATCAGCTTGGCGTCGAGCGCCTCGCGGTCCAGGAACGGTCCCTGGTCGATCAGCTGGCGGAGCGCCGCCGGGTCGATGCCGCGGCCCTGCGCGATGCCCGAGACGAGCTGTTCGTGAAGGTCCCCGACAAGCGCTTCCATCATCTCCCGGTGCGGCTCGGTGAAGCCGTGCTCCGTGAAGGTGTTCATGAAGCTCTTGTATTCCTCGCGGTGGCGCAGCTCCGGCTTCACCCCCAGTTCGTCCAGTGCGCCGCGCGCGAAGGGGACGGAAGCGCCCAGCCCCGTCAGGCCGACGAGGCCGACCGGCTGGAGCCAGATGCGGTCGAAGGCGCTGGCGATGTAGTAGGACCGGTCGCCCGGCCCCAGCTCGCCGAAGCTTTCCGAAAAGGCGAAGGCGAAGCGGCCGCTGGCGCGGAACCGCTGGATCGCCGCCCGCAGCTCCTGCGACTTGCCGGTGCCGAGGCGGTCTCCGCCGATCCTGGCGACGACGCCCTTGACGCGCGGGTCGTTGCTGCCCCGGTCCAGCGCGTCCACCACGTCGCGCAGGGTGTCGCCCCGGCTGAACAGGGCGTCCGACAATTGGCCGCCGGCGCCATGTTCCTCCAGCGGCTGGTCCAGGTCGAGGTCGGGGACGATCGCGTCGGGCAGGGGCTCCTTACGCTCCCAGGCTCTCCACGCATAGTATCCGCCGCCGGCTGCCACCAGCACGACGACCAGCCCGACCAGCGCGAAAAGGCGCACGAAGAAGCGGAACATGTTTTCTCCCGAAAAATCCGGTCCAGGGCTTAAAGCTGGACCTGCCCGGCTATCTGTCCATCTGGTGGTACTCGGGGTTCGGGATCATATCAACCGCCGATGCGACGCGGTTGGACATGTTGTAGAAGCCGGCCACATCGGCGATGTCGAAGATGTCGGCGTCGGAGAAGCCTTCCGCACGGAGCGCTTCGCGGTCTTCCTCTCCGATCAGGTGAGGCGTCACCGTCAGCTTCCAGGCGAAGTCCAGCATGGCCCGGTGCCGTGACAAGAGATGGGCAACGCGGTAGTTCATCACCAGCATTTCGCCCAGTTGAGGGTCGCCCGACAGCTTGCGTACAGCCTGCCCGTGGGCGACAAGGCAGTAGTAGCAGCGGTTGGCGGAGGATACGACGACGGCGATCATCTCGCGTTCGAGCTTGTCGAGTCCGCTGTCGCCCAGCATCAACTCATTGTAAAGCTTGATGAAAGTCCGGAGCTTTTCGGGACGTGCGCTGTACGAGCGGAGTACGTTCGGCACCAGTCCCAGCTTTTCCTGGCATTTCGCGAAGTACGCCCTGAGATCTTCATCGAGCGTTTCCGGATCGGGCACGGCAAGCGCCATCGGGTAATCTGGCTGCGGCAAGGTCATCTCCTCCTGAAGGGGTGGCGGGGAACCTTCGATAGGTTTATTGTACGGCGGTGCAACGAACCTGTATGTACCATTGCGGATTTCGCCTCCCGGCCCAAATGTACGGCCGTACCGAAGTGTACGAAATCGTCTTTTTTGAAACGATCGCGGATACCCAGTTTTTCATGGTTGTGCTTTCATGACCGCCGTCGTCGACTCCGATGAAGTCGAGGACAGCCGCCGGATCACCGATCTCCTGACCGAGCTTCGCAACAACCTGCCGCAAGGCCGCGTCAGCCTTGCCGATCTGGTGGACGTGTTCAGGCACCGGGCCTTTGGCGGCTTCATGCTTGCGATGTCTCTGCCGACGCTACTGCCGCTGCCGATCGGCATGGCGATCGTGTTCGATATCCCGCTCGTCCTGCTTTCGGTCCAGTTGATGCTGGGCCGGCAGACCGTGTGGCTGCCGAGAAAGCTGCTGCGGGGCAGCGTCAGCCGGGAGCAGGCGGCGCGGATGCTCGACAAGCTGATCCCGCGTCTGCGGCAGCTGGAAGGCGTGCTGCGTCCGCGCATGCTGTGGCTCACCAGTCCATTGGGCGAGCGTCTGATCGGAACGCTGTGCGTGGTCCTTTGCATCGTCCTGATGACGCCGATTCCGCTGCTCGGCTGGTTCCCGGCGATAGCGCTGTGCGTGATCTCGCTTGGGCTGGCGGAGCGCGACGGCGTTATGCTGATGGCCGGGTTCGGGATCAGCATCGCGACGGTCTTCGTTTCGGCCGCGATCCTGGCAGGTGTCGCGGAAGCCGGTCAGGCGCTTTTCCCAAACTTTACGTTTTAACCGGGCTCACGTTCTAGCAGCGTCCTGGTTCCGAGGGAGCGTCTCTTCGGCGGCTCCATCCAGGATTTCGGCGATGACCTGCTGTAGCTGAAGCGCCTGGATCGGCTTGTGCAGCAGGCGGGTATGGTTGGCGTGCGCTTCCCGGAGGCGTGCGGGATCGGTGTCGCCGGTCAGGATGATGCCGGGCAGGTCCGGCGAAATCATCGAGCGGGCGAGGGCGACCGCGTCGGTGCCGGTGGCGTGGCCGGGAAGCCGGTAGTCGGCGATGATCAGGGACGCGGATTTGGCGTGATCCCGGATGTGGTTCTCCAACTCTTCCAGCGAGCTGGCGGTTACCACCGACAGCCCCCATTCTTCCAGAAGCATCACCATCGCGCCGAGGACGGCGGGATCGTCTTCGACCAGCAGGACGGGCCGGCACTTTGGATGGCCGCTTCGGCAGGACGGGGACGAACCGGTGTCGTCGCCGGCATGGCCCTGCTCGGGAACGGCCAAGGGCACGGTGACCGAGAAAACGGAGCCTTTGCCGACGGTCGAGCGCACCGCCACCGGGTGTTCCAGCATGTCGGCGATGCGGCGGACGATCGCCAGACCCAGGCCGAAGCCCCGGCTGCGGTCGCGTTCGGCGTTGCCGACCTGATAGAACTCCTCGAAGATCTGATGCTGCTGGGACTCCGGAATGCCGGGGCCGGTATCGGCGACCACGATCCTGACGCTGTCGCCGCATCGTCTGCATCCCAGCAGGATGCCTCCCAACGCCGTGTAGGACACCGCATTGGCGAGGAGGTTGCGCAGGATGCGGTCCAGCAGTTCGGGATCGGTGGCGATGGTGGCGCTTCCCGGCACCGTGCGGAGGGTCAGTCCTTTCAACTCCGCCTGGGGACAGAACTCGGTGTGGAGCCGCTGTAGCATCGGACCGAGCGGCAGCGGCTTGAGCGCCGGCTTGATCAACGCCGCGTCCAGCCGCGACAGGTCGAGCAGGTCACCCAGCATGCCGTGGACGCTGTCGATCGAGGTCTTGACCCGTTCCAGCACCTCGCGCGCCTTGGGATCGCCGATTCTGCCGTCGAGCACGCCCAGGAACAACGAGGCTGCCTGAATGGGCTGGCGCATGTCGTGGCTGATGGCGGCCAGGAACTGGGACTTGGCGCGGCTGGCCCGTTCCGCTTCGACCTTGGCGGCGGCAAGCTCCTGTTCGGTGTGCTTCAGCGCCGTGATGTCGGTCGAGATGCCGCAGACATAGTGCTTGCCGTTACGGTCGTCGCTGACCCGGAACTTGCGCGCGAGGAAGATGTGTTCCTTGCCATCCACGA
>DASQKT010000679.1:0-7977 GCA_035630415.1 Skermanella sp. | reverse complement strand
TTGCTCGACGGTAGCGCCGGATGCTGCTGCTCCGGCTTCGAGCATGGCTTGGGTCCGGGTGGCGGGGACGGTCGCGAGGTCGCTGTCCTTCAGGATACCGAGGATGTCGAAGGCGAGTTCCATCGCGGCGGACGACGATGTCGTCCGCTTCTCCGGGTCGGAGTCGGGGGGCATTTCGGGCGTGACCTTCGTTCGGGCGCGGCTTGTTTCAGGCGCGCTCAGGGGGTGGGGGTGAAGGCCGGCTCGCTCGTGATGTCGCCCGAAGTGGGGGCGGGAACGGGTGTTCCCGCCGCCGCGACAACCGAAGTCGTCGCGGCGGCGGAGAACAAATGTCGGCGCATGGGCGCGCCGGGTGTGGTAATCGTTTCGGCAGCCATGGATGTTCACTCCTAAAGTGGCAGGCATCTGTGGTCAGGTCGGGGGGGAAGCTCGTAACTTCCAACCCGGCCGCCTCGCGGTTGCGGCAGGCGAGGCGGACACTGCGCCGAATGCGCCGGAGTGTCAAGAAAGATGGAAATTTAGGTGGTATTGTCCTAATTCCCATTTGGCGGCCGTTCGGGCTGAGGGAAACTCGACAGCACCTAAAAAGAATGCGCCTTGCCACTTTGGTAAAGCGGACGGCTTATTACGCTTAAGTAGCATTAAAGCCATAGACTTCGCTCATGTAATAATTTTTAAATAAATGAGTTTGAGGTGGTCATAATGAGGCTCTTCGATGCAAGCGTTCGATCTGGCGGTGATCGGCTGGCTGAATCAGTTCAGCAACCTGAACCTCACGTTCGATAAGACTGTCTATGTGATCGCTGACAACCACCTCCTGAAGGGAGGCGTGATCATGGCCCTCCTGTGGTGGGTCTGGATGCGGAACGGGCCGAGTTTCGCGACGCCCTGCCTGCACGCGCTCCGCAGCATCGCAGGCACGCTCCTGGCGATCGTCGTCGCCCGCTCGATGCAGAACCTGCTGCCGGGACGGATGCGCCCGATGCAGGAACCGACTTTGGATTTCCTTCAACCCTATGGCGAGCATCCGCCGGGAATCGTCGAACTCAGCTCCTTCCCAAGCGACCATGCGGTGATGTTCTTCGCGCTCTCGACCGCGCTGTTCTTCGCGGTCCGGCCGCTTGGTATCGCGGCTTACATCTGGACGGCAGTGGTGATCTGCTTCCCACGGGTCTACCTGGGATATCACTACCCGTCGGATATCATCGCCGGCGCCGTGGTCGGCGTCCTGATCATGATCCTCGTGATGCGGACGCCCTTGCCCTCCGCGCTCTCGGGCATGCTGGCGCGCGTCCAAGTCAAGCATACGGGGCTGGTGTTCGCGGGGATATTCCTGCTGACATTGCAGATGGCGACGATGTTCGAGAACTCCGGCCGGCTGCTGGCCGGTGCCGCGCAGGTCCTTGCCCCTAAGGAGACGCTTGTGAAGCCAAGCGCCGAGGCGGCGGTTCATCAACCTCTTGATGCCGTCGGGGAGTGAGGATTCATAGCGGTTTATGACTAAAGAAATATTACCAATGGGGATTGATCCTCGCCCGAAAGTATGAGTATCTATCGAAGCAACTGGCGATATCCGCCTGCCGTCAATCGTTGCCCGCCGCCGGATGGGGTGAGCAATACCATGGTACGTCTGCGAGTATCGGCATATGCGCGCTTCAATCAGAAAATTTCGGGAAGATCATAATGACGACACTTCCAGGTACTTCGACCGGTCAGCAGTCCACTGGGACGCCGACTGTCCTGACCGCAGGGACCGTCAATAATTTCATGGTCTGGGCCGGCCTGGGGCCGAACACCAACTGGATCAATTTCGCGACCGCCGCCACTGGCAGCTACGTCTTTCCGCAGGGACCGTACAAGAGCTATTCGAGCAATTACGGCCCGGCTTTCGTGCCGATGGCGGATGGCACCCAGGGCTATGTCATCTGGGCCGACATGACGACGTCCCAGATCATGTTCGCGGTCGCGTCGAGCAACGATTCTGGCGTCTGGAGCCTGGCATCCACGGCCACGACGATCACCGGGTCGAAGGCTGGCGGCGGGCCGACTGCCGCTCTGGGCATCCAGAACGGACAGCTCGTCGTCAACATCATCTGGCAGGACAGCGGCTTGGGCAGCATGGCGCTGAGCCAGTTCGACATTTTCAACCCGCAGACGACCATTCCCTTCACGGCGCTGGATCAATCCTGCGTCGATGCTCCGGCCCTGATGACGGTCGGAAACGACAGCTATCTGGCGTATTTCGATACCAGCAACCACTTCAATCTGGCGGTCGATCCGAAGGGCGGCGTGAACTTCAACTTCACGGGTCGCTTCACCAGCACGACGGTCACCAGCAGCTATGCGCCGGCTCTGGTTTCGCTGGTCGGCGGCACGCTGGGCTACGTGTTCTGGTCGAATTCATCCGGCGTCAACTATGCGCAGATCGGGCTGGCGGCGACTGCGGGCGTCCAGTTCAATACGACCGCCGGGTGCAGCGGGATCATCGCCGGCACCAGTCCGACCGCTGGGCCGTCCGCGCAACTGGTCCAGACAGAGGTCAGCGGCGTCCTGACGTCGCAGTTCGTGGTGGCTTGGCCGGATACGGCGGGGACTATTTCCAAGACGGTCTATACGACGACGGTAGCGCCGAACTATACGCCGATCCCGGCGTAGGCGGGGCGGGGGCGGGCTTAAGTCACTCTGTGCGTCACGCGGGCATTCTCCTCCACTCTACCGTCATACCCGGACTTGATCCGGGTACCTCCTTTCAGGAGCTTGGCTGGTGACATCCGGACTTCAGGTTGAAGTCCTCACGTTCGCCTTTGCCAGGAGGTACCCGGATCAAGTCCGGGTATGACGGAAAGGGGGCGGCTTCTACCGGAGAGCCGCACTGGAACACGCATAAGTCAGCACCGATGAGATCAAGTCTTGGCACGACGGAAGAGAGCCGGTGGCCGGGAAAGCACCCCGCCCCTTCCAGCCGGTCAGGCCGATGCCGGGAAGCGCAGGGTGCAGCAGGTTCCTTGACCGCCGGTCATGTTCAGGCGGCCGCCGATCTGCTGCGCCAGCGACTTGGCGATGTAGAGGCCGAGGCTCTTGGTGGTTTGCAGGTCGAAGTCGGGGGGCAGGCCCTGGCCGTCGTCTTCGACCGTCAGGGCGACCTCGCCGGTGGACGTGTCGTTTCGGCAGATGATGCGGACGGTGCCGCGGCGTCCGTCGGCGAAGCCGTGTTCCAGCGAGTTGCTGACCAGTTCGGTCACGATCAGCGCCAGCGGGATGAACTGGCGCGGAGCGATGTCGATGCCGGAGGTGTCCACGGCGCAGTCCACGCCCTTGACGCCGGCCGCCTGGATCACGTCGCGCGAAAGCTCTTCCAGGAAAGCGCCGAAATCGACGGAGGCGACGTTGGGGTCGTGCAGCTTGCGGTGCAGCTTTCCCAGCAGCGTGATCCGGTTGCGGGCTTCCTGAAGCGCCTGCCGGGCCTTGGGGTCGTCGATGTCCGTTTCCTGAAGAAGCAGCAGGCCGGCGACGGTCTGGAGGTTGTTGGAAACGCGGTGCTGAAGCTCGGAGAACATGATCTCGGTCCGGCGCGACAGGTCGGCGCTCCGGTTGCGTTCCTGACGAAGTTGTTCGAGCGACTTGGTGATGAGGTGGATCAGCGTGATGTCGATGCCGACGACGAAGAAATAGAACACCATCGCGATGGCGGCGCCGTAGTCTATTTCGAACGAGTAAAAGGGACTGATGAAGAAATAGAGGGCGGCGAGTCCGCTGATTGCGGCGCACATGATCCCCGGCCATAGGCCCGCTATCAGGGTGGACAGTATTACCGCCGGAAAGAAAGTCAGGAAGGGGAAGCCGGGAGGCAGGTAGCTGTCGATGGCCAGTCGAATAGCCAGAGCCAACAGAAATGCAACGACGCAGAAGGTATATTTGAACGTAGCATTGCTTCGCAGGCGGGGAAGAATTTCGGCGAGCCGGTCCATAAATCTCTCGTATTTACGAATAACATAAACTGGTTGCGAAAACGTCGCAAACTATACTCACCCCGCATAAACGGCGCTACCGGTCGCGGAACAGCAGTGCATTATCATAATAGGTGATGCATCGTTTCGATAGCGGAGAGATCGGCCTCGACCTCTGTATTTGACCTGCATCAAAGCCTGCTGCCGCACGCGGCGGTAACCTTCCCACACTGCTTGGCGACAAGCGCTCGAGTGATGGGTGGAAAGATGGAAACGCTGCTTTTCGTGATTCTTGGTCTACTGGTCCTGGGGTCGGGACTTGCGGCTTCCGGTCTGGTTCTGACGGGCTTGATCGCGATGACACGCGCCGTCCGAATCGCACTGCCGTCCTCTGCGCCGGCCGCCTTCAAATCGAACATGGCGAAGGGGTGACGACATGGATACGGGAGAAACCCTCTATCTTCTGCTGGTCGTGGGCGCGTTTCTGATCTTCAGCGCATCGGTGATGTACGCGGCGCACGAGACGAAGCATCTCGGCAGCCGGCACTGACGCCGTTTGCCACGGCTTGATCCTGCTGGCCTTACAGGCCTTACAGGTTGCGGATCAGCCCTTCCTTGGCAAGAGCGCCCAGGACGTGGCTTCCGACATGGGCGTGGTCGATGTGATGGCCGCCGGTGGCGAAGCCGTCGCGCCGGGTCAGGGCGTGCAGGTCGAAATATACGATCCCCCTGGCGGCGGCGCCTTGGCTAAGGGTGTCGCCGACGGTGGCGACGATGTCGCGGACCAGGGCCTTGTCGGCTCCGGCCTGTTCCAGCACGTCCTCGCGCGGGGCGGGGATGCCCCAGATGCCGACGCGGGCCAGACCTCGGCGACGCCAGACTTCCAGGCGGTCGAGATAGCGGTCCACCAGCGCCGGGATCGCGGACGTCGCGTATTCGCCCCGGCGGATGGCGTTGTAGAAACCGGCGTTGGGGCGGCAGTCGATTTCGCCGACGGAGAACACGGCGAAGGCGCCGCCGGGATCGGAGGAGGTGGCGGTGCTGGCCGTTACGGCGGTGACGGCATTGTCCATGCCGACGGCGTATTTCGGCGGCGGTTCCTGGATGACGTGCCACAGCTTCACTCCCGGTACATAGTGGGAGCGCACCTGATAGGCGTCATTGCCGATCCGCTGGATCAGGTTGGCGGCAGCCAGCACGTGCGAGTCGCCAATGAAATCGATCCGCCGACGCGCCGTTCCTGCCGGGACCTGATAGCGGGCCGGGTCGAAGCTGTTCAGCAGATGGACCAGATGGCGTCCAAGCGACTGGATGAAGGAAATTTCCCGCGCTTCCGGCTGCGACGACAGGAAACGGACTTGGCGACGGAGAAGCTGGTGCATCTTGGGGATCTGGCCGTCGATCCAGTGGCGGGTCGCCAGAAGGACTTCGATCTGCGACAGTTCGGACGGCGACAGGGGGCAGGCGGCGAGGTTCTCCAGCAGATGCCGGCACAGGTTGTCGTCGCCCAGGTACCAGATCGAGTAAGTTATGTCGACGATCGGACGGGTGCCGGTCGGCGGCTGCTCCAGCGTAGCGAGCAGTGCCGTCAGTATTCGATGGAGCATGTCGGTTTGAGGACGGGCGTTCCTTATCCGCTGTAGTTCCGCAATTCCCATCTGAGCCCCAATTTTTCCCAGCCGGTATCATAAAGCATCGGGCCGGCCTGTCGACCCTATGCCGGTGGAAATTCCCGGACGCCGCGTGACAGGCGCGCGAGGGCTTCCAGGGCTTCGGCGGCCAGACGCTTGGTCAATTCGCCAGCGGGGAGTTCGCGGGAGAGTGCCGCCGCCTGGCCGGACCACAGGTTCGTCAGGTCGCCCGCTGTATCCTTCGGCTTGAGCGGAGCCAGCGCGCCGCCGGCCAGCGGGAATTCCGGGGCGAGGGGCGACAGGGGGCCGACTTCGCGCATCAACCGGTTGACGATGCCGCGCGCCGGGCGGCCGGTGAAGATGTTGGTGACCGTGGTGTCGTCGGCTCCCGCCGCCTTGAGGGCACGGAGATGTGCCGGGGACACTGTCGTTTCCGGGCAGAAGAGATAAGCGGTGCCGATCTGCGCGGCGGAAGCGCCGAGCGCGAAGGCGGCGGCGATGCCTCGGGCGTCGGCGATCCCGCCGGCGGCGATGACCGGGACCTTGACGGCGTCGGCCACCTGCGGAACCAAGGCGAAGGTGCCGGGCTGACGCGCCATGTCTCCGATCAGGTCGCCGGACAGGAAGGTGCCGCGATGGCCGCCGGCCTCGAAGCCCATGGCGACGATCGCGTCGCAGCCGCGCTCTTCCAGCCAGCGCGCCTCCGCGACGGTGGTGGCGGAGGAGATGATTTTGGCACCCGCCGCGCGGACGCGGTCGAGCAGGGGTGCTTCGGGCAGGCCGAAGTGGAAGCTGACGACTTCGGGGCGGAAGTCCTCGACCAGCCGGCAGAACTCGTCGTCGAAGGGGGCGCGGTTCGATGCCGGGACCGGCGCTTCGGGGTCCAGCCCCTGCTCGGCGTAATAGGGCGCCAGCCGCGCCCGCCAGGCCAGCGAGCGCGCCGGGTCGTGGCTCGCTGGCGTGTGGCAGAAGAAGTTGAGGTTGATCGGCCGCGACGTGCCTTTGCGGATCGCCTCGACGGCTTCGCGCGCCTTGGCCGGGGTGAGCAGGGCGCAGGGGAGGGAGCCGAGGCCGCCGGCTTCGCTGACGGCTATCGCCATTTCTGCCGTGGACGATCCGGCCATGGGGGCCTGGACGATCGGGAGATCGATGCCGAAGAGATCCAGGATGCGGCGGTCGGGCCATGCGCTCATGATGCGGTCTCCGGTTTGTGCTTGGGCCACAGGAAATACATCAGGATGTAGAGGCAGGCGCCGGCCGCTAGAGCGGCCGACGCGATGCCGAGAGACCAGCCGAAGCCTTCGGCGCGGCTGGGCAGGCGGGCGAGCAAGGCGGCGGTCAGGGGTGGTCCCGCTATCTGGCCGATGCCGTAGAGGGCGGTCAGCAGGCCCATGAACCGCGCGGCGTGGTGAGGGCGGAGGCGCCGCGCTTCCTGCATCGCGAAGAAGCTGATCGAGGTGATGAACAAACCGACCAAGATGCTGCTGACGATGAAGCCTGCGAGCGAGGACACGAACAGCGTCAGGACGACGCCGATCCCCTGCGTCGTATAGCAAGCGGCCAGCACCAGCCGGGCGTCGAGCCGGTTCGGCACGCGCGTCGTCAGCAATGCGCCGGCGATCACGGCAAGGCCCAGGATGGGCCAGAACAGGTCGAGCCAGACGGAGCCCGGCAGCGCTTCCCGCGCGATCACGGGCAGGAATGTCGCGGTGATGATGTAGCCGAAGCCGGCCAGACCGTAGGCGATGGTGAAGACCGTCATTTCCGCCGGTCCTCCGCCCGGATCGGGCGCGGCAGGGGCGGGGGATGCGGCGGTTGCTGCGGCGGCGGGTGCCGGAGCTGGTTCGCCGTCCTTGAAGACGGGCCAGACCAGGGCGCTGAGGACGGCGGCCAGCAGGGCGAAGACCAGCCAGCCGGTAGCAGCCGACCAGTGGACGGCGACCATGAACGTCGCGGCCAGTCCGGACAGCGTGATCCCAAGCCCCGGTCCGGTGAAGATCGCCCCGGCCATGGCGGGAGCGCCGAGCCGGGCCAGACGGGCGAGGCACCAGCCGGCGGTGAAGACGAAGACGACGGCGCTGACGACGCCGGCAAGGAACCTCAGCGGCGGCCAGAGGGCGGGCAGGGGCAGCGCCATGCCGAGCGTCAGAAGCACCGTCGCGATCAGGCCGGCGCGGATCATCAACGGGACGGACCACGACCGGGGCAGCACCATGCAGAGCAGGGCGCCGGCCAGATAGCCCAGGTAGTTGGCGGTCGCCAGCCAGCTTCCCAGCGCTATGTCGATGGTCCCGTCCTTCAGCATCATCGGCAGGAGGGGCGTGAACGCGAAGCGTCCGACACCCATGGCGACCGCCAGCGAGACGGCCCCGGCGGTTGCTACGACCGCGATGGACGGG